>CAZLKP010000228.1:1318-7845 GCA_964560095.1 uncultured Bacteroidia bacterium | reverse complement strand
AATACCCTTGGGTCTTTGGTCAGCCATGCATCAAAGGTTTTATTGAGAATCTCATATCCACTTAGGACCTCGGGGTCTGCTCCGTACTGGGCAGCCTCCGGCTGAACATTCAGAGGTGAGCGTTCGGATTGACTGTAGAGGTGCGTGTCAAAAAAGCTTTCACCGACTTGCTTGTGCTTAACGAACCATGCCCGCAACGCATCCATGTCGGAGCCCGACTGGCCCAGGGCTGCAAGAAGTGCGTCATGAGCCGAGCGAAGCACCAATCGTCTGGAAGGGGCGGGATCTTTCTGTAATCTGGCCCTGATCTCCTGAATTTGTGGGCCCGGGATCGTAGTCAGCAGCTGCTCCAGCTCTTGTTTCTGATCAATGATGGGCGCCTGGAACTCTTGCCAGGCCTCGTTTTTCCAGTTTCGGACAGCTTTTTTGTCTTCTTTTTCCCAGGCCTGTAATGCCTCTTCTGTAGCAAATCCTTTCTCGATGAGGTAGCGCCTGAGATGCACCATGCAGTCATGTTCCTTTTCCCAGCGAAGGCGCTCTGCATCTTTGTATCTCTCGTGGCTTCCCGAGGTAGAGTGGCCCTGAGGTTGTGTGACATCTACAACGTGAATGATACAGGGTATGTGCTCTTCCCGGGCCCAGAATTCTGCCTCCTTGTAGGTCGCTAGGAGCGATTCGTAATCCCAGGCGGCAACCCTGAACACTTCAAAGCCGCGGGAGCGATCGTTTCGCTGGAAGCCAGAAAGCATCTCGGACAGGTCTCTGGTGACCTGATACTGATTGGGGACCGAGATCCCATATTCATCATCCCAGATGGACATAATCACCGGGGCCTGTATGACGCCAATGGCATTGAGAGATTCCCAGAAATGGCCTTCGGCACAGCTGGCATTTCCGATCGTTCCAAAGGCGATTTCATTTCCATTTCGGGAGAACTTCGACAGGCTTTTCAGGTTAGGGTTGTTGCGGTAAAGGACGGAAGCCTGTCCAAGACCGACCAGCCGTGGCATTTGAGAAGCTGTGGGCGAAGAATCTGTAGCTGAGAGGGGCATGGAGGTCAGGTCGAGCCAGTTGCCAAATTCGTCAAGATGACGGCTGCCGAAGTGAGCATTCATTTGTCGGCCGGCAGAAAAGGGATCTGCAGCAGGATCCGGATGCGCATAGAGCTGCGAGAAAAATTGTTTGATGGTACCCTGACCGGTGGCAAACACGAGTGTTTGGTCTCGATAATAACCGGATCGGATATCACCGGGCTTCAACACTTTGGCCATAGCAATCTGCGGCAATTCTTTACCGTCTCCGAAAATGCCAAATTTGGCTTTGCCGGTGAGCACTTCACGGCGACCAATGAGGCTAACCTCCCTGGATTGAGTCAATAGCCTGTAGTCGTGAATGGCTTCCTCTTTTCCAACCATGATATCTTCCCGAAGTTCTTGCTGCATGGTCTGTTCTTCTTCAAATGATCAAGTAATTTACACAAAAATAACCCTTTCGCCAATTGAGATAGGCTGACCTGAGGCATTGAAAAGACAAACACAGCTCCCTGCTTTTTGGAGCATAAGTTGAATCCGAATTCCGGGAAATTTCATTCTTTCATCCAACTATTCTTCTTAATTTATCAAAAATAATTGCAGATCGTCCTCAGCTTCATGCTATGGAAGAGTTCTCCATTCCATCGTCTATCATTGCTCTGGTCGATGATGATCCCCTCGAAGCCCGGCTGGTTGAGCATGGGTTAAGGAAAGTTGGTCAGCATAGCCAATTTGTCCACTTCTCCTCGGGACAGCAGTTTCTCGACTTTTTGGATTCCCCTGACTGTCAGCACATATCACTTGTACTCCTGGACCTCAAAATGCCGTCTATGGACGGTTGGGAAGTGTTGAAGAACTTTGCCAGAAAGGAAAAACATGGAATTCCGATCGTGATTTTCAGCTCTTCCGCACATCCTCAGGATGTTGCATTGAGCTACGAGTTGGGGGCCTCTGGTTATGTTACCAAACCCATTCTCCGTGACGAATACCTTAAGACCCTGAAGTCCATGACAGACTTCTGGGTCAATCTCAACCGAAGGAATCATACATGACAGGAATTTCTTGCGGCTTAGAGGTGTGTGTCGAAATACAGCGAAATCTTCTCCAGTAAGTGCATGCGATCTCGCCCTCTGACATTGTGAGGATGTGTGGGATACGGGAAATAATCCACCTGCTTGGCCAGCTCTACACACTTGCGTATATACCGGAAGGTATGCTGGGGGAGCACTACATCATCCTGCTGCCCATGAATGATCAGGAGCTTGCCCTCCAGCTGATCGGCATAATTGAGGAGAGAGGTTTCCTCATAACCCTCCTCATTCTCCTGAGGCGTATCCATGTATCGCTCTGTGTACATGACTTCATACATCCGCCAGTCGATGACAGGGCCACCGGCTACACCTACCTGGCATGTCCCGGGTTCTCTCGTCATAAGGCTGGTCGTCATAAACCCGCCAAAGCTCCATCCATGAATTCCAACTCGATCTGCGTCCACATACGGGAGAGATTTGAGGTAGGTGATGCCGGTGATCTGGTCTTCCAGCTCAACCGTTCCCAGCCTTCTGAAAGTGCTTTGCTCGAAATCAATGCCTCGATGCGGCGTGCCCCGGTTGTCCACTGTCCAAACCACATATCCTTTTTGAGCGAGGTAATACAGAAACATGGAAGCCCCTCCCAGCCATTTGTTTTCAATGAGTTGAACGTGGGGGCCGCCATACACGTAGACGATGGCCGGATATTGCTTCTCAGGGTCAAATCCTACAGGCTTGATGACCCGGCCATACAGCGGGGTACCGTCTGTAGCAGCCAGACTCACAATCTCCATCTCACCGATTTGCACATCTTTCAGCGGGTCTTCAGATAGATGCAGTTCCTCCTTGAGTTTTCCTTTTCGGCTATCGATCAGCTTGATACTCCAGGGTAGAGTGGAGGATGACCACGCGTCCAGAATGACGCTTCCGGAAGGAGAAGGAATGCCTGTATGCACACCAGGGTCCTTGCTTAGCCTGTGAGATTTACCACTACTGAGTGCTACGCGGTATAAGTGAGATTGCAATGGAGATTCTTCTCTACTGCTGATCAGGATGGATTGGTACTTCGGAAGAAATCCTTCAAATCCGGTTACATCAAACGCTCCGTTGGTAACCTGCATCACCAGCTGTCCTTCGACCGTGTAATGATAAAGATGCTGCCAGCCATCTCGCTCGCTAAACCAAAGGAATTCTTCATTGGAACCGGGGAAGAAAAACAATCCGTGTTCAGGTTCGACATATTCTTCGTCTGTTTCTTCGAATAGGGTCGCTATCCGCTCTCCATCAACCACGTGATAATGATTGAGCCAGAGATGGTTCTGGTCCCGATTTACCTCTGTCACGAAAATCCCCATACCAGAAGGACTCCATGTGATATTGGTCAGATAATGGTCTGCTGGTTCTCCAGTGTTGAGATAAACCACCTCACCAGATTCTATATCTACAACGCCGATGGTTACCTGCTGGCTGGCCTCTCCGGCCATAGGATAGTAGATGTGCTCGGTTTTCGCAGGTACTTCCTGCTGATTGATCAGGGGGTATGCCGGAATTTCGCTCTGGTCAATTCGGTAAAAGGCCAGTTTATCACCGGTTGGTGACCAGAAAAACCCTTTGGTAATGCCAAATTCGCTGCGATGAGCTGCTTCTCCATACACAATGGTTTCACAAGCATCTTCCGTTATTTGCAGCGGTTGATCCATTTGCTCTCCCGTCACAAAAATGTTACCGTCCAGGGTGTAGGCCACCTGATGAGAAGGCCCTCTCTCCAAATTGCTGGCTTCTTCAGGCCAGTGAAACAAAACTTTCACTTCTCCGCCCACCTCGTACCGACAAAGCATGTTCTGGCGTACATAGCTCACTGTGGAAGGGGTCTCCCATCTCAGACCATTGACCATAGGGGAAACATCGGTGCCTTCCGGCACGAGATCTTCACCTGTCAGGTATTCCGAAATCTCTCCCCCTTCCCAGACCTGAATACTTTGGTTGTTTTCTGTAAAGACAAACGCATCCTCGTTGAGCCAGGTCAGTCCGTACCAGCGATCGGGAAACCGCCTTGCACTGACTGCATCGAGTAGCGAAAGGGTATCCTGCCGGATGGCTGTGCCCTGAGCAGGGCTTGAGATTAGGAAAGAAAAAGATAGCAGAAAGCCCAAAAGGTACTTATGCATCAGAGCCGAGCTTAGATGGAATAAAAAGACGAACTTACCATCAAAGATGAATATTCGGGGAATATATCCTCATCTTTCCGCCCCAGTTTCGGACAATTGATTTATTTTTTTCTGCCAAATCCTTGCGAACATGGACAAAATGAAAGCCTGGGTCCTGACAAAACAAGGCAAAACCCCCGATGGATTTCAACTACAGGATGTTGATAAGCCAGCTCCCGGGAATACCGAAGTTCTCCTCAGGGTTCAACAGTTTGGGTTAAATTTTGCCGATGTGATGGCCATGTATGGGCTTTATCGTGATTGTCCTCCTTTGCCGGCCATTCTCGGCTACGACATCGCCGGGGAAATCGAGGCGGTTGGGCCCGAAGTGAATGGACTAAAGCCGGGAGACCGGGTGGCTGGTATGACCCGCTTTGGCGGGAATGCTGAGTATGCAGTGACTGACCAACAAGGGGTTTTAAAATTACCGGATCAACTGCCATTAGAAACCGGCGTTGCCCTGGCTACCCAGGGAATCACGGCGCAGTACATGGCTGCTTACATCCAACCTATTCGGTCGGGGGAGCGTGTCCTCATTCACGCGGCAGCCGGGGGGGTCGGCACCATCCTTGTGCAGATGGCCCTCCACTCAGGATGTGATATCTTTGCCACGGCCGGATCTCCTGAAAAACTGGAAAAATTGCGCCAGATGGGGGTGCAACATCCTATCAATTACCGCGAAGATGACTTTGCCGAGGTGATCCGCAACCATTTTCACGGACGAGGGCTGGATGTAGTGTTTGATCCAGTCGGAGGAGAATCGGTGAAAAAGGGGATCAAATTGCTTCGGCCGGGAGGCCGAATGATTGCTTTTGGAGGCAGCTCATTCATCGGCAAAGGAGGAATCCTGGGGAAACTGTTAACCTTCTGGAGATACGGATTTTATCATCCCTTGCTGCTCGTTGGAGGAAGCCGCACCATTGCTGGGGTGAATATGTTGCGTTTGGCCGACCACAGGCCGGAGATCATTACCCAATGCCTGGAGGAAATGGCTCAGCTGACAGTGCAGGGCATTGTGCAACCCGAGATCTTTCGTGTATTTCCTGCCGGGGAGTTCCCACAGGCCTTATCTATGCTTCAAAACAGGCAAACCATAGGCAAGGTGGTCGTATCTTGGGAGACATGATACAGCCCCCATGACAGAAGACTGCCGGATTTTTGCCAAATTTTCTTAAACCCTTCTCTCTATGACGCAGATAAGCAAGTATTCCTGGCTGATTATGCTGATGTTATTATCCTTTTCTTGTACTGAGGATGATCAAGGTGAAACGGATGCTCAGGCAGAGCCCCATCCCATTACGGTTGCTGCCCTGGAGGCCCTCGACGCCTTTGAGGACCGGGGATCCCTGTTTTATCCTTTCCATGAGGAAGATCAATTTACCTGGCATGTTTATCCCAAAGAAGATCGGGTTGGGAGGCGATACAGTGAAATGACCCCGGAACAGCAGCAAGCAACCCGGAACTTGCTGGATGCTGCATTAAGCAGTCTGGGTCAGGAACAAATCAATGCCATCATGCAGCTTGAAATTGTCACCAGAGAGTTGGAAGGGCGCGACAGCACAGATGATTTCCGCCATCCCGGCAAGTATTTTCTGGCATTTTTTGGTTTGCCGGATGCAGTAGAACCCTGGGGCTGGCATTTTGAAGGGCACCATGTGTCGCTAAATTTCACCATCGTTGGCCAGCAGGTGTCGGTTACCCCCCACGCGCTTGGATCCAATCCAGCGCTTGTCAAGGAAGGTCCGGAGGCTGGAACAGAGATCTTCAAGGAAGAACAGGCGCAGGGAAGGGCGCTGGTCAAATTATTGAATGAGAATCAACTGGAACAGGCTTGGTATTCCATGGAAGCACCCATGGAAGTATTGGGCGGCTTTGAAAATAAGACGATGGCCCCAATTCAGCATCGGATTGGGCTACCCGTTACCGAAATGAATGACGAGCAGCAAGCCTACCTCGAGCAGCTCATTCGCCTCAATATGGGGCGCCTGGAAGCAGAACTGGCAGAAGTGGAAATGCAACGCCTCATTGATGCCGGGGGGCTGGATTCGCTGTATTTTGTCTGGATGGGAGGCCTTGAAGTGGGAGATGCGCATTATTACCGCATCGAAGGCCCAACCTTTATCCTTGAATACGACAATGCTCAGAACAACGCCAACCACGTCCATGTTGTATGGAGAAACCCGACCAATGATTTTGGGGTGGATTACCTCCAACATCATTACGAAACCGCCGATGAGGATCATGGTCATCGGCACTGA
>CAZLKP010000228.1:0-1308 GCA_964560095.1 uncultured Bacteroidia bacterium | reverse complement strand
TTCTGCCTCGCCGGGACAGGCAGGACTGCCGAAATCTCCTATCTGGTGCGGTTCAACAGCCCTGCCTACTACAGCAAATGTTTCCAAAACGAATATGGCCTCAGCCCGGGAGAGTGGGCCAAATCTCCTCCTTTCACTTCCGGCTGAAATAGTTCGTGGTATTTCCTTCCTGAAATTCCCGCATTCGTTCCTCGTCCACGTCCCGAACAAAATAAACGGCAATGGCTGCCACAATCATGGACAATCCGCCTACCAGTAGCGCATACACGGCGTGGTTCTCAAAAAAGGTGGATACCAGAAAGCCCAGAATGCTGGCAGCTACCAACTGAGGAATTACAATGAAGAAATTAAAAATGCCCATGTACACGCCCATTTTGTGCTGGGGCAGAGCACCCGAAAGTATGGCGTATGGCATAGACAGGATTCCTGCCCAGGCAATACCGATTCCCACCATGGAAGCTAGCAACCAGTACTGGTCGGTCACAAAGTAAATGGAGGCCAGACCAATTCCGCCCATAATGAGGGAAAACGCATGCACAAATCTTCGGCTGGTAACCCGGGCGAGCATGGGGAGGAAAAAGGCTATCACAGCGGCGATTCCGTTGTACACGGCAAAACATACGCCAACCCAGTCGGCACCGGCATTGTAGACATCAGATGTGGTATCTGTGGTGCCAAACACGCTTTCGGCCACGGCTCCGGTGGAATAAATCCACATCGAAAACAGGGCAAACCAGCTAAAAAACTGTACAACAGCCAGCTGGGCCATGGTTTTGGGCATGCGCAACAGATCGTTCATGATCTCCATGTAGCCGTTTTTTCGTTGTTGGTTAGCAGCCATCATCCCCGCCACCAGTTGAAATATCCCGAAGGCCATTAATCCAATGGTGAGAATGTAGAGGTCTTTTCTTCCATCGATATTATTGACCCACCAGGTGCCTGCTCCTCCAAGCAGAATAAAGATGATGCTGTTACGGAAGAATGCTTGTGAAGTAACAGGGCTGGGTTCGGGTACCACGGAATTCGGATTGGCAGCCTTTTCCTGGGCTTCAAATGCTGCCATTTCCTCGGGAGAGTATTCTTTAGAATGGAATACCGTCCAGAGTACAGCCAGCAGAAAAACGATCCCACCGATGTAGAAAGAATATTTAACCTGATCCGGAACGATGCCTTCAGGGGCTTTGCTCGCTACCCCAAACCAGTTGGAGAGCAGCCAGGGGAGGGCAGAGGCAACTACTGCGCCGGTACCGATAAAAAAGCTTTGCATAGCAAACCCCTGGGTTCGCTATGCAAAGCTTTTTTATCGGT
>CAZLKP010000227.1:0-7882 GCA_964560095.1 uncultured Bacteroidia bacterium | reverse complement strand
CCGTGGGTAAAGGATTCCGGCACCACATACCCCTGTGCCTGCTTCTGCAGGTTGTCATCTCCGATGGCATTGGCAGCACGGAGGGCCTCTTCTACATCGCCATTTTCTAGGATGTTTTTCATTCTCTGGGCGTGGTGAGCCCATACCCCAGCATAAAAATCGGCCTGCAATTCCAGCTTCACAGACAATTCATTGTATTGCGCTTTGGGAATTCTGCCCCGCTGAGCATCCAGTTGCCGGGTTGTGCCCATGAGGTTTTGGACGTGGTGACCTACTTCATGCGCTACCACGTAGGCCATGGCAAAATCGCCGGAGGCGCCAAAGCGGCGGCTTAATTCATTGTAAAAACTCAAGTCGATATAGAGCTTCTCATCTGCAGGACAGTAGAATGGTCCTGCCGCTGCACTTCCCATGCCACATGCCGATTGCACAGAGCCACGGTATAGCACGAGCACAGGCTCACGATAAGCTTCGCCGAAATATTCGCGGAACAACTTGTTCCAGACGTCTTCAGTATCCTGCAGAACGACCTTGACAAACGCTCCTAACTGATCATTTTCTTCATCGGAAGGCGCCGATTCAACATAGGAGGGTGCCCCGCCAGAGCTACTGGCGTTCTGCAGCACGGCCATAGGATTGCCGCCAAACAACCAGATAACCAAGGCAATGACGATGGTTCCGAGACCGATACCAGTACCAGTGCGACGAGCGCCACCGCCCCTGCGGCGATCTTCGACATTTGAGCTTTGTTTTCTACCTTGCCAGCGCATAAGAAGAAGGGTGAAGAGGTGAAGATGAAAAAGCCTGTTTGGAGAGGGGATTCCTACTAAGGCTCCAAAAAATACATCCTTTTGTATTACCCCACAATTGCCAGACGATGAAGAAGGGGATCGGTCACCTGGTAGAGAGCTGGAAATGGAGGATCGAAATCATCCTAAAAAAAGTCTTCAGGCAGATAATGAGTAGGTAGGCTTGATTTGCAATCAGTAACGGAATTATTCCCTTCAGTTTTTTCGTTGATTGTACCCAGGCCCGCCTCTTTCAATCGTAGGGAAAACCTTCTGGTAGGAAATACAGTTATAACACTAATCTCTGTTAACATCTACCATGAAGCTTCATCATCTGATTCCCTTCCTTGCTTTAGGATTGCTCATCGCTCTCCAGAGCTGTATGTATCAAAATGAACAAGATCTATATCCAGAGCCAACGGAAAAAGAGGAAGAACAGTTTCCGGTAGATTCCTGTGGGCTGCCGAATATCGTCTCCTATCAGAATGATGTGTTGCCGTTGCTTGAAAAACATTATTGTATTGCCTGTCATGAAACAGCAGATCCGGCAGGTGGCATTACTCTGGAGGGATATGGCAGGGTCGTCCCTTATGTTGAAGATGGCTCATTACTCGGATCAATCCGGTATGAGCAGGGCTATGAATCCATGCCACGTGTGTATGATCGCATGCCTGACTGTGAAGTGGAAGTCATAGCGAAGTGGATTGAGCAGGGGTATGAGAATAATTGATTGATAGGACGCATGCCGGCTATATTTCCATTAGCTGTTGAATTGATGCCTCATGGCAGAAGACCGTTCCACCCACACTAAGCCTATTAGCAAGGCTATTTCACCCAAAAAATAGGCGATCCCCAGCCAACTTAGCTTCTGCCATAAATAGATGACCAACACAAAAGTGCTCAGGCAATACAGTGCATTCGCTGTTGCAATACCCAGCAAAAGTGTCGGCAAATGGCGCTGAGGAGACATATAGCAGGAAAAAGAATACACGGCAAAGCATCCCGCAATTGCTCCCAGTACGTAAAGGATGTTCACGGGCATTCCAACTAGATCCTTATATTGGACGAGAACCAACGTGAGCATCAGCAAAGTGATAACAGCTCCTATTCCATCTATGAGAAATATTTTCCTGATTGATAGCTTCCTAATCATAAAAAAAACGGTCAGTTGGTCAACGAATAAATCACTGCAGGATTCCTATACTTACTGAAAATTCCCCGGTGAATCAATTAGCTTTGATTTGCCTGACTGGGAAATCTCATATACTCAAAGCTCTAATGATCTAATTTTGTTATTTGGCTTCCACTCAATCACCGCATCATTTCGAAACGCTGACGTATGCTCCACATTGACCCTGCTTCAACCCCGATTCCTCAACTTCACCAATACCTTGTCGGATCTGTCGCCCCAAGACCCATTGCATTTGCCTCCACCGTGTCCGAAGACGGCATTCCCAATTTAGCGCCATATTCATTTTTCAATGTCTTTGGGTCTAACCCACCCGTTCTGGTATTCTCATCCAACCGACGTGTGCGCGGCAACACCACCAAAGATACCCTGTACAACGTACAGGCAACCGGAGAGGTAGTCATCAATGTGGTGAATCATGCCATCGTGCAACAAATGACTCTGGCCAGTATCGATTATCCGGCAGATGTTTCAGAGTTTAATAAATCCGGCCTCACGCCGATAAAGAGCAAATTGGTGAAGCCTTTTCGGGTGAAGGAATCTCCTGTGCAAATGGAATGTAAAGTGAGAGACATCATCACGCTGGGAGATGAAGGCGGTGCCGGCCATCTGATCATTTGTGACATTCTTCGCATCCACATGGATGAAACCATCCTGGATGAAGATGGGAAAATTGATCCACACAAAATCGACCTGATGGGGCGAATGGGCAGGGCCTTCTATGTGCGTGCCAGCGGCGATAGCGTGATTCCGATTGTAAGGCCATTCAACAAAACCGGGATCGGATTTGACGGGCTGCCAAGGGACATCAAAGAATCGCCGATATTTACCGGAAATGAGCTGGCTCAGCTCGCCGCCGTAGAACAAATCCCTGATGCTCAGTCAGACACCATGAAAGACTCCAGGATCATAGATATCCTCGCCGGAAATCAGCAGGACCGAGAAAAACAGCTCCATCTTTACGCCCAGGAATTAATTGCTGCTGGAAACCCTGACAAAGCCTGGCAGGTTTTGATGGTGGAGTAAGTCCTATTCTGCTTCCTCAAATTTCGTGCTGAATGTGCGATCGGCTGTGCTTCTATCCCCGGAAAACACGACATCAAACTCAATATTCCAATGGCCGTCATTGTCGCGACTTCCGGAAATCACTCCGGTTTGAGGCTGTACAGTGATAATCGGACAGAAGCAAAAACGAGACATGATCAGGTTGATATCATCGAAATCTGAAGATCCGTAGGAGAAGGCTCTCTCCAATGGGTCAACCTCAAAGTATATGGAAAATGTGATTTGTTCATTCGCTGATCAATTGGTATTCATACATCCAAAACGCGCATCAAGCCTTTGATCGATGCACGAGGAGAAACCCAAGCATGGCAACTACTCAATCGCAAATAGCCGGATCATCAGTCAGACCAAGGATTTTCTCAGCGCATGCGGACAGGAGGAAGGGCTCGTTATCATAGGCAATGCTCCCGAACACCCCGACTGCCCGGGCGCTACCCCTGATATTGGTGTACTCCTGACGGATGGTATTGAAATTCACTTGTGTCTGATCATTCGCAAGTATGTATCGGGATAAAGCAGAATCTAGCGCAGTTACCTGAATTTCAGCATTTCTGGTTAACTCGATCGGAATTTGCGAACAACGAACCTGTACAGGCAGCCTATTGGCTTGAACTGAAATCCGGCTTTGCCATTCGCGTAGGACAGTGCCATTGCCAGTGCTGTAGCAGAGGTTACCGACACCTGCCATGGAGCAACGAACATTCCGGTTGAAAATCGGTGACGGGCTGGTGGATAACTCCCAGGTCTGCCCAGCATATTCATAGCGGAGCAGCCAACGGATTTCGAAATATTCACTTAGGTTGACCGGGCTATCATTTTTCCGAATCAAAACCGAAACAGTGTCCTCCACATCTACGATGGGCAGGCAATACTCTCCGGAGAAGGCATAGCGGGTTGGAGAAATGATGCGGGGCTCGTTTGGAATTCGCGATCTGGCTGTCAGCAAGAAATCCGGATCATCTGCTTTACGGATTTCCAGGCGGTAGAGTTCTCCGCTGACCAACTGAGAATCTCCCGAGGTAGGAAACAAATAGGCTCCGGTAGTATCAGCAAAATCTCCGGGTGTAATTTTGGGCAAATTCCCAACGAAGGCGCCGACAAGGCTTTGGCCATTTCCTATCAACCGAACGTGGAGATCAGGGATGGCGCCATCATACTCTCTGGCAACGATAAAGGCATCCTTTTGGGGCTGGAAGCCCAGAGAGACCCGCACAAATTGCGAGTCAGCGGATGGATCGAGCACCCCATACACCACGTAGATGTCTTCGTAGGGAGCATTCAGTTCGAAGGTTTCATCGCAGGAGGAGCCTACTGAAAGGAGCAAGAGAATTGCGATTTCGGTCAGGAAGAATGCCGGTTTCATGCTCAGACGATATTCAGGACCTGCTCCTTGATTTTTTCGAGGTCGTCTTTCATCGTTACTACCAGTCGCTGAATGCCGGCATGATTGGCTTTGGAACCGATGGTATTGATTTCACGACCCATCTCTTGAGATACGAATTGAAGCTGCTTTCCGTTACTCACACCATTGGCCCGCAACTCCGAAAATAATTTCAGATGCTGGCCCAGTCGCACGATTTCCTCGTTGATATCGAGCTTTTCGAGATAGTAAATGAGTTCCTGTTCAAATCGGTTCTTGTCAATATCCTGAATCTTGTCGCGAATGTCCTGAATCGACTGGCCAAGGCGACCGCGTACTGTTTCGATACGCTCGGGAGCCAGGGTTTCGATTTGTTTGAGTGAGGCAAAAATGCTGTCGTGCCGATCGACCAAATCCTTGTCAAGGGCCTTACCTTCCTCTTCCCGGCTTTTCAGCAATTCATCTGTGGCTTCTTCCAGCGCCTCCTGCATCAGTTCCCATTCTTCAGGATCAAACTGCTCCATCTCAGTGGGAATCACTTCCGGCAGTTCCAACAAGAAGGGAATATCAACCTTGGCAAGGATTTCCAGATCATCGGCCAGTTGATTCAACTCTTCCAGATATTTTCCTGCCAGTGCCTTGTTGATATTAAGAGTGCGCTTTTCTGCCTGGAGCACTTCCACATTTAGCAACAATGACACCTTCCCCCGGATAAGTTTGCGAATCAGAGACTGGCGAATGTCATTCTCATATTTTGCATAACTCCTAGGAAGCTTCGACGACAGCTCAAAATACTTGCTGTTTAGCGATTTAAGCTCAACCGTCACTTTATAGTTTCGAGAAGATCGGCTGGCTGCACCATAGCCAGTCATGGATAACATCATATCGCTCGCTCAAAAAATGACCCTGCACCGATCCCAAGATCGGACACAGAAAAAAGGAATTCATCAAAAATTCCACAAAAAAGTGGTTCGGAGCTACAGAAACTCCTGCCAAACTGAAAATTTACAAATTCTCTTGTAACTTATCGCTATCTCACTGATTTCGGCCCTAAACCAGCCTTCATGAACATCAAATTTCTCGGTACAGGGGGAGCGTTCGATTATGAATTTGGAAACTCTGCCGCTTTAGTCACGTTTCGCGGAAAAAACATTCTCATCGACTGTGGAAACAGTGTCTATCGCCGCCTTCGGGAAACCGGGCTGGCCGAGCAAATCGATTACATCCTGATTACCCATTTTCACGATGATCATGTCGGAAGTCTCAGCTCCGTGGTCCTTCACCACAAATACTTTCTTGACCCTCCCAGAAAAGCACGAATTCTCGTCCCTAACCAGGCCTTTCAACAAACCATTCACGATTATGTCAACTTTTCGCTGACAGAACCGCTGAATTATCTGGAATTTCTTCCCATGGGAACCATCCCTGGTCTGACAGCGATTGACACATTTGGTAAGCATATCGAAAATATGCAGACCTGGGCATTTATTTTCGAATCTGACACCGAAATTCTCGCTTACTCAGGTGACCTCGGGGATCCGGATTTAATCTTCAATTATCTCAAAAATCGACCTCAGAAAAAAACCAATGTCTTCCACGAAATTGCCTTCTATAAAACCGACGGTGTTCATAGTTACTATGAAGATCTGAACGAAAAAATCGGTGAATTTCACCTATACGGCTACCACGTTGATCCTCGCGACGAACCCGAGGACAATCGCGTACCGCTGGTCTGCCGGTTTCCGGAGTTTTTGGCATAGGCTAATCATTTTCCGCTTGTTTCCCACCCATCAACCGGACCTACTTTCTTTTCAAAAAGAAAGTAGCCAAAGAAAACATCCGAATTCCAGACTGCACTCTTTTCTCCCCTACGGCTAAATTCGGGTCCAACGCCGCCATTTCTATATCAAATAGCAATTCGACAAGGCTTCTAACTTTCCTTCGTGTATTCCGTCTGTATGTATGTTAAATATTTTTACATAATAGACGAGTCAACTGTTGCATTCAGGATAGTCAATCAGGAAGGCGACAAGAGCAAAGAAAAAACTCCCCCATGAACATCCGACTTGGCTTTTCTACCTGCCCCAATGATACTTTCATGTTTGATGCGATGGTGCATCACCGCATTGATACCAAAGGCTACACCTTCGACATCACACTTGCTGATATTTTTCATCTCAACCAAATGGCTGTCCGTGGCAAACTTGATATGGTGAAAGTGTCATATCAGACTTTCGGGCATGTCAAAGACCACTATCATCTACTCGATGCAGGGTCGGCGCTCGGCCATAATTGTGGTCCACTGCTCATTTCGAAGGAACCATATTCGGTGCAGGAACTGATTGATCAGCCACTGCCCGTGGCCATTCCTGGCCGTAATACCACAGCGAATTTGTTACTCAACTTTTTTGCACCCCAGATCACCAATAAGCAAGAATTCATTTTCCACGAGATCATGCCCGCCATCGAATCGGGCCAGGTGGCCGCTGGTGTCATCATTCATGAAAATCGCTTCACTTACCAGGACCATGGCCTGCGACTCATTCAGGATCTGGGCGAATACTGGGAAGGTAACACCGGCCATCCAATCCCACTCGGCGCCATCCTCGCTAAATCAGATCTTGGGGAATCCGTCATCCGCGACCTGGAGCAGATCATGCGCGACAGTGTAACTTTTGCATTCGCATATCCCGATCAGTCGATGCCATATGTTCGAAAGCATGCTCAGGAAATGGACGAAACTGTGATGAAATCACACATCAAGCTCTATGTCAATGAGTTCTCCCTTTCTCTCGGCGAGCAAGGCCACGCGGCGGTGAATGAGTTGATGAAGGTGATGGAACATGAGAAGAGGTCTGGGGAAGTATAAGGGTGAAGAGGAAAAAACGGATAGGTATTTTGCGAGATGAAGATGCTGGTTGGAGGCAGAGGCTTTCGGTTAAAGGTGACCCTCCAACCACCCTATATGCCGCTGGCGTATTCATTTCCGGTCTTTGTGAGAACCCCAACCAACAATTCAGTAGCCTTTCGTATTTTTATCCATGCTTTACGAAATCCGAGCACAGCAACCGCTGCCCGAAGAAGTTCTTAGAATCTGGTCCGAGGAACTGGAGTTTTCCATCGAGCAATTGTCCAGACAAAGACAGGTGGAAGGCGGGATTCACATGGCGAGAAAATCGCTCAAAAAAACCCGTGCCCTCATTCGGCTGGTCCGCGACCCTCTCGGAGAAGAAAAATACAAAACCGCTAACATCGCCTACCGCGATGCCGCACGCAGGGTTTCCCAACTCCGCGACCTCGCTGCCATGCAGGAAACCCTGGACAAAATCGCAGTCCGTTACAAAGGGAAAATGCTCATGTATGCCTTGGCTTCCGCCCGCGAAGAAATATCCAAACGACAACAAGCTGCCCATGACGAGATGAAGTCCAGCGATGTGGAGCGAAGCGTCGCCATGCAGGAGCTCAACAAAGCCCTCAACA
>CAZLKP010000226.1:0-7889 GCA_964560095.1 uncultured Bacteroidia bacterium | reverse complement strand
TTGCTGAGGGCCGAACGCACCATTTCTACTCCTGGCGACTGGAGTTGTGGCCTCCAGGAATACCTCAATGCGCTTCTCCGCGATGGGGAGTACGAGGTTTACAAGCCTGAAGGGGAGCTGATTTCGGCCGAGGATGCTTTTGGGGTTGCTGCACTGAAGGAGGAACTCGAATATTTCGAAGCCTTCAGCTATTTCTGGCCCGGCTATGAAGAAATGTGTATCAGGGCCGAATTTGAAGTTATCGTGATCGGAGGCACCTATCCCGGTGCTGATATGACCGTATATGCCATTGAATGGGACGTCAATGAAATCAGACTCTATCACACCAATACTGCCAATCCCAGCCCGGAAGATAACAGCCAGCCCCTGATCAAAGGAGATCTGGCGTTCAAAATCGTTCCTTTTGGAGTCAAAGACGCCCCGGATATGTAAACACTAACAACTCATCAACTACCCAAATCCCTTAAATATGACTGCCTTTCAAAGAATTGTGGTTGGCATGGATCTGACTTCCATGGATACCCAACTTTTAGAGCACCTCCCCTTGTATACAGGAGGGAATCCGGCTCCCAAACTCCACTTTTTACATGTGGCCTACGCGATGCAGTTGCCCGTGATGATCAGCGGCCGCTATACCCGTAAATCCCAGGACCAGCCCAGTAATCAGACCTCTCTTGATGCCATGAAAGCAGAGGTTTCTCCCAGGCTGAATTCTGAGCACTTTGATGTAGAGTTTCATGTGCTGGAAGGCACCATTACGCGGCAATTACTCACCTACGCCAATGATCATCGCATTGATCTTACCGTAATGGGGCGGAAAAAGCACCCGGTCGGTACAGGGGTCGCTGCCCACAGATATCTGAGAGGTTCTGAAGGTTCGGTCCTGTTTGTCACGGAAAACCGAAAACCGACCTTGGACAGGATATTGATTACCACCGACTTTTCAGAATACTCTGAGTCAGTGGTAAATCGGACCCTGGAATTAGTCAGACAGCAGAATACCGACACCGAGATTCACTTCGTGAATGTCTATGACGTGCCCACCGATCTGGCCTACCGGATCAGCCGCACAGAAGGTCAATTTGCCAAAATCATTCGGGAGAATGTGGAATCTGTCATCCCGGATTTTTTAGACAAATTTGACCTTGAAGGCATTAACCACAAGTTTCACCTGATCGAAAATACCCGCTATAATGCCGCTCAGCACGTGATAGAATTTGCCGAAAATACCGACATGGACCTTCTGGTTATTGGGGCAAGAGGCCACTCTGTCGTATCTGCCCTGCTGCTGGGAAGTGTAGCTGAAAGAATCCTTCGTTACAATGAAGAGATTCCGTTACTTGTCATGCGATGTGAAGGATCTTAATACCTTAAGCATTCCAAACAGAAAGCTATGTACAGCTACAAAAGATGGATGGTAGGGGTTGATTTCACCGGGATGGATCCTACAGTGATTAGCTACACATCCTTTCTGGCGAAGTTGCTTCGCCCAGAGAAAATATATTTCATCAATGTACAGGCAGATCTAGAAATCCCGACAGAGCTGAAAGAGGCTGTTCCGGAATTTCACGAGCCAAGAGATGAGATGCTCAAGCATGACATGGTGACTCTTGTGGACCAGCATTTTGAAGCAGCGGAGGGAACAGAAGTGGATTACAAAGTAGTAGAGGGTTCTCCCAGAAGAGAATTGCTTCGCTGGACCAACGTCAAAGACATCGACCTGATTCTCGTCGGGCGGAAAAAGCTCCACCAAGGAACCGGAATCATCCCTTCCCAGCTTTCCCGGAAGGCGTTGTGCTCCGTTTTGTTTGTTCCGGAAACACCCCCCGAATCTCTGGGGAATCTGTGGGTGGCTGCTGACTTTTCTCCCAACTCCCAAATGGCATTGGAAGAGGCTCTCTCCATTTCCAGAAACAACGAAGATGCTAAGGTCTGGGTCCACAATGTGTACACGGTTCCGATGGGATATTACAAAACCGGCAAAACGGAAGAGCAGTTCGCTCAGATCATGCTTGGGCATGCACAAAAGCGGTATGAACAATTTCTCGAAGACATTGAGGGCAGCACCTCCATATGCAAGCCAGTTTACACCTTTGATCACAATAGGGCCTCCCCCGCCAACCACATTATAAGTCAGGCCAAAGACCATGAGTCGGACCTGATTCTGGTCGGGGCCAGAGGCAGAAACCTGATCACTGCCCTGGTTCTTGGAAGCGTCGCTGAAAAACTCATCAAAATCAACGATGACATCCCGCTGTTACTCGTCAAAAAAAAAGACGGGTCCCTGGATCTGAGTAGCTGGATGGAAACCATCTAAGAATCTCCATAAGTGCTATTATATCAACAGCCTGGCTGAGAAAAATCAGCTGGACTGCTGCACATTGATCTCGGATTCAAGCGTGGTTTCTGGCAGATTGAAAATCTCTTACACTACCCAAAGTTCATCTCATGAATAGCTACCTGGTTCCCACGGATTTCTCTCCTGTAGCCAATCAGGCACTCACGTTTGCCATCCATCTGGCTTCAAGAACAAAAGCGCGCCTGGAAGTCTTGCATGTCTTTGACTTTCAGCTCCTGGAAACCGATTTACTTCCTTTCCACGTCGGCCAGGCACTGGCCGAAGGTGAGGACGAACTCGCCCTGGAGCAAGCAAGTAGTCTTGTCAAGACCTTGATGCGCAAGATCGGAAAGGAGGTTCCCTTTGAGATGAATCTCCGGACCGGATATCCCCGGGAATCCATTGTCAATGCCTGCCTCGACAACTCATACGACCTGATTATCATGGGCACTACGGGTGCCACCAATCGATTGGAGCAGTTTTTCGGCAGTACGACCAGCAGTGTGATGCTCGAATCGGCCTGTCCTGTGCTAGCCATTCCCCCGGGAACGACCTTTGAAGGCATACGCAAGATTGCCTACGCTACCGATTTCCGCGAAAAAGGTATTCGGAGCTACTACGAACTGAGCCGACTGGCCAAGTCGATGGATGCAGAGATTCACTGTATCCATGTAGAGAAAAAGTCACTCAGTTCCTCTGAACTAGCCCGCGAAGAGGAACTGCTGGCGCCACCGATGGAGTTTGACCAGATTTCGTTTCATGTCATTAGCAACAAAAACGTTGCCGATGGTCTCAGATCCTTCATTGAAGGCGAGCAGATTAACCTGCTGGCAGTGGAGCCCCGAGATCACCATTTTCCAGATATTCTCTGGCGAAAAAGCGTGACCCGAAACATGGTCCTTTCTTCTCAGATCCCCTTATTATCTATCAAAAGCTGATTTTCAGTTCATTATCTACTCGTCATGAAAAAGATCCTAGTCCCTATCGATTTTTCTGAGGTTTCCCGTAATGCACTGACGTATGCCGTGGAAATGGCCGGTCATTACCAGGCAGAAGTTATGGTCATGCACGCCTACCTCCCTTCCCTACCTGAGCCATACCTGGTGGCTTCGTTTCAGGATGAATTTGAGCTAGAACAAGCCAAGTTGGCAGAAAAGTACTTCAACGATATTCGTCTCTCCCTCCCCAAAGACCTTGTGGCCAATCTGCACATTGATTTCCGCATCGAATTGGGTGGCGCCATTGAATCAATCCTAAAAGTAGCAGAAGAATGGAAGCCGGACATGACTGTTCTGGGCATGAGATCCGGAAATCCTGTGTCGAAAAAACTGTTCGGCAGCACCACAGTCAGTATCCTTCAGCGACTGGATATCCCGGTGATGGTGATTCCAGCCGGCGTCAAATTTCAGCCTGTTTCTCGGGTCGTGTTTGCCAGTGAGCTCGAGAACGAAGAAATCAATACCTTGGCCGACATATCCAGAATGCTCCAATCCTGGAACCCTGAAATCACCTGTGTCCACGTTGGCGACAACAGCGATGTAGAGGAGGATCTCAAACTTCGTCGCCTAAAACATACCATCAAAAACAGCAGTGATTTGTCCAATGTCAACTTTGTTGCCGTCAATGACAACGACGTCTCTGAAGGTGTTTTGCACATTGCCGAGCGACAACGTGTGCAGATGGTCACGATGCGAACCCACCTCCGTGGATTCTGGGGTCGCCTGATTCGCGCAAGCCATTCCAAAGACCTGGCGCGCAAAACGACCCTGCCATTGCTGATCTTTCCGATGAAAGAAGTAACCGCCTGACAGCAGGAGAATCCCTCCAAACCTGAAATGTGATCAACCAAGCATAAAAGAATCTATATTTATCTACTGAACTTATGAGCAAACTGTTATATTTCTAATTATTAATCAGAAATGAGCGCTGTCCATGGGTCCGGAAGAACAGGCTTCGAGGTTGAAAGCCATCATTGATACTGCTATTGATGGGATTATTACTATCAATGAGCGGGGGATAATTGACACAATTAATCCGGCAGCAGCTGTCTTGTTTGGATATGAGCCAGAAGAAATGGTAGGCCACAACGTTTCTATGCTGATGCCCGAGCCCGACAAATCGAGCCACGACCTGTATATCCGCAACTTCCTCCAGACCGGGCAGGGAAAAATCATTGGCATCGGACGGGAAGTTCAGGGAATGAAGAAAGACGGTACGCTTTTCCCGTTTCGCTTGGCTATCAGCCAGTTTATGCTGGACGGAAACCGTCCCATGTTTACCGGAGTGATCCACGATCTGACGGCTCAAAAGCAGGCCGAAGAGCAACTCCTCCGTTATGCCAAAGACCTGGAACGCAGCAACCGCGAGCTCCAAGAGTTTGCCTACGTTTCCTCCCACGACCTGCAAGAACCCCTGAGAAAAATCCGCACATTTGGGAGCCGGATACAGGAAATGGAAACCGACAACCTCTCCAAAAAAGGCAAAGATTATCTCGGTCGCATGCTTTCCGCTTCCCTTCGCATGCAGCACCTGATCGATGATCTGCTTGATTTCTCGCGGGTTTCCACCAAAAAAGAACTTTTCCAGGAGGTGGATCTCAATAAAGTCATCGAAGATGCCCTCGCAGACCTCGAAATCCTGATTCAGGATCACAACGCCCAAGTCATTGTCAAACCGCTACCGGTCATTCAGGCCGACCAAACCCAGATGCGGCAGCTCTTTCAGAATCTCATCTCCAATGCCGTCAAATTCAAACAGCCAGACTCCGTCCCCGAAGTCACCATAGAATCCAGAATTATTTCCGCTTCCGAAGGGAAGGGGAAAGACATACTCGAAATCAAAGTCATCGATAACGGGATCGGATTTGACGAAAAATATCTCGACAGGATTTTCCAGATCTTTCAGCGCCTTGATGGGAGGAAATTTGATGGTTCGGGAATTGGCCTTGCTATCTGTCGCAGGATTGCCAGCAAGCACGGCGGAGATATCACAGCCAAAAGCAGCCCGGGCAAAGGGTCCACCTTTTTTGTTACGCTGGCTCTTGACCCTCTTTCCCCCAAAAGTTCCAACACGCCACAATACCTTTCAAAGCCATGATCAAAACTACCAACTATATTTTGCTCATTCTTTTTGTAGAAGACGATCCTGAAGACCGGATGCTCACAGAAGATGCCATCATGGAAAATACGCCCAGTTACCCAGTCAGATTTCTGGAAAACGGGGAGCAATTGCTGGAATATCTCAACCACAAAGGACAATTTTGGGATAGTCAGGACAATCCTTTTCCTGGCGTGATTGTCATGGACCTGAATATGCCTAGGCTGGACGGCAGAGAAGCCCTGTCACAAATCAAACAACACCCCAAGTTTAAGTCCATCCCTGTCATTATCCTCACAACTTCCCACAGCAGCCAGGACATTGAAAACTGCTACCGATTGGGAGCAAATTCATACATTACGAAGCCGAACAACTTCAGGAAATTGGTAGAAATCATGGACCAGATCAAAGAGTATTGGTTCAATCTCAACAAGCTCCCAGATATTGCAAAGCATGACAAATGATCTCGACAAATCGGTAGAAGACAGCTTTCGTATTTGGAATCAGTCGCTCAGGATCATGCTGGTCGATGATGATGAGGATGATTACCTGATCATACGCGACATCGTGGAGGAAATTCAGCATCAGGACCTTCGGCTGGACTGGGTTTCGGATTTTGATCAGGCACTTGCCGATATCCAGTCCCAAAAAAACGATGTTTATCTCGTTGATTTCAGGCTGGGAGCCCGTGATGGCCTTCAGCTCATAGAATCAGCTCTGGCGTGTGGCTGTGAAGCTCCCCTCATCCTCCTCACCGGGCAGGATGATTTTGAAACGGATGCCAAAGCCATGCAATTAGGTGCAGCCGATTACCTGGTCAAAAGCCAGATCACCGCTGACCTGCTTGACAGGAGCATCCGCTATTCGCTGAAGCAATCCTGGATTTTGAAGGAAATCCGGAAAATGAATATGGAGCTGGAAAGCCGGGTAGCCGGACGAACAGCAGACCTGGCTCGGGTTGTGGATGAACTTCGCACCAGTCAGCAACTGTATTCCAGCATCGCCAACCAGTTCCCCCACGGGTTTATTATGGTTCTGGATCAAAAAATGCATTTCGTCCTTCTCGATGGGCAGGATCTCAAACGACTGGGCATCAAAGGGGAACAATATATCGGGAAACATGCTACCATACTGGTTCATGGAGAGAAGCAGGGCGTCATGGAGTATTATCTCCATCGGGTGATGGAAGGTGAATCCCTCACCTTTGAGCTGGATATCAACGACCACAGCTATTCATTCAAAGGTACCCCTCTGTTTAATTCCTACGGGGAAATTGACCAGATCCTGCTGGCCTGTATTAACATTACCCAACAAAAACGTGTGGAACTGGAAATCCGCAAGGCTCTGAATAAAGAGAAGCAACTCAATGAACTGAAATCGCGGTTTATTGCCATGGCTTCCCACGAGTTCAGAACACCCCTCAGTGCCATCATGTCGTCGATCTCCCTAATCTCCAGGTATCAAAAAACCGAAGAACAGGAAAAACGCGACAAGCATATCAACCGGATTAAGTCCAATGTGGCCAACCTCACCGGCATTCTCGACGACTTTCTCTCCCTGAGTAAACTTGAGGAAGGCAAGGTGGATTCTTCGCCGGTTCAGTTCGATCTGTTTCGATTCCTCATGGAAGCAACCGAAGAAATGCAAGCTGTTGCTAAGGCAGGTCAGGATATGGAAGTCGATTTCACCGGAGAAAGAGAAGTGTTAATGGACAAACGACTTCTGAAAAACATCATGATCAACCTTCTCTCCAACGCCACAAAATATTCCCACCCTAACACCAAGATTCACGTCAAAGCAGAAGTCAGCCACGACTACATCAGGATCAAAGTGCAGGATCATGGAATCGGTATTCCCGATGAAGAACAGGTTCACCTCTTTGAACGATTTTATCGTGCCTGTAACGCCACCAACATTCAGGGAACCGGCCTTGGCCTTAATATTGTGCAGAAATACGTTTCTCTCATGGGAGGAAACGTCGAATTTGAGTCCATCCTGGGAGAAGGAACAACTTTTCAATTAATTTTCCCCCAGGTTCAAGTTTCAAACCCCGATTAATCACCCCCATGGTTTTGGGGAGCTTTACAAAACTTTGGAGAACATGGAAAAGAAAAAGATCCTGTTGATAGAAGACAACTCCGACATGCGGGAAAATACAGCCGAAATTCTGGAACTGGCTGATTATGATGTACTCACAGCGGAACAAGGAAAACAGGGCGTGGCAATAGCCAAAGAAGTGCATCCGGATCTGATTATTTGTGACATCATGATGCCGGAACTAGATGGGTACGGGGTACTGCGGATGCTTGGGAAAAATCCCGAAACTGCATCCATCCCTTTCATCTTCCTCACAGCCAAAGCAGAAAAGACCGACTTTCGCAAGGGGATGAATCTGGGCGCTGACGATTACATCACCAAGCCCTTTGACGATCTGGAATTGCTGGATGCCATTGAA
>CAZLKP010000225.1:0-7954 GCA_964560095.1 uncultured Bacteroidia bacterium | reverse complement strand
AGCCCCGCCTGCAAATCTAATTTAACACGTTTCATCCTCGTCTTTCCACCTTATGTACTCCACTTCTTTTCCTGAAAGAAATCCCTGGACTTTCCGATGGAATATTTGATGTCAAACAAATATTTTCTGCGGCGATCTGTTACCCTCGAATAGTAATTCTCTAGGTTCGTGGGTTGATTTTCTCATGTATGGTTTATCAAACTTTTTGGGAGGAACGAAGTCAATACTTCGATGAAAAATTTGCCCCAACTCCACCTTTTTAGCCAAAGGATTGTCAACATCCCCTTATCTGGCATCGGTTCCTCGTTTGGTTCATATTGAAAGGCCAGATCGGGATGAGCATGAAAACGATCTTCGTCCGTGGCCGAATCAAATATCCACAGGTGTTCCATCTTAAAACGAATCCTATGTCCCTTCACACCTCCCTTTACCACGTCCACAATGCCCTTGGCGCCAAAATGATTCCTTTCGCCGGATACGACATGCCCGTGCGATATACCGGGGACAAAGAAGAGCATCTTGCGGTGAGAAATGCTGCTGGAATTTTCGATGTTTCTCACATGGGGGAATTTATCATTCGTGGTCCCAAAGCCCTGGAACTCATCCAGATGGTGACTTCCAATGATGCCTCGAAACTCCGCGAAGGCAAAGCTCATTACAGCTGCATGCCCAATCATCAGGGAGGGATTGTAGACGATGTGATCGTCTATCACATTCGGGAAGATCAATACATGATCGTGGCCAATGCCGCTAACATCCAGAAAGACTGGGACTGGATCTCCGAGACCAACAAAGGCATTGGAGCAGAAATGATTGATGTGTCAGACAAGACATCCTTGCTAGCTGTTTCCGGACCCAAAGCAGAAGCCGTGGTCCAACAGCTGACTGACTGGGATTTATCGGTGCTGGGTACCTACGAGTGCATCAAGGGTACTTTTCACGGAGCGGAAAAGTCGCTCATCGCCACAACCGGCTATACCGGTGAGCGTACCTTCGAAATTTTCCTGTACAACGAGCATGCCGAACGCATCTGGAATGACTTGCTCGAAGCCGGTCAGAAGCACGGATTGATCCCGACTGGGCTGGGATCCCGTGATACCCTCCGCCTCGAAATGGGATATATGCTCTACGGCAATGATATCCATGATGAAACCTCTCCGCTGGAAGCCGGGCTCGGCTGGATCACGAAGCTCAAGAAAGGAGATTTTAACGGTCGAGATGCGATTGTGAAGCTCAAAGAAGAAGGGCTGAAGAAAAAGCTCGTCGCTTTCAAGCTTCAGGAGCGCGGCATTCCGAGACGAGATTACGAGATCGTCAAAGACAATCAGGTGATCGGAAGCGTGACTTCCGGCGGGATGTCGCCGGTGAGCGGCGAAGGGATCGGGATGGGGTATGTGCCTGTGGAGCACGCTGGGATTGGTACTGAGCTTCAGATCAGGGTTCGCCGGAAAGACATTCCGGCGCTCGTGGTAAAGCCACCAATGGTGGAGAAGTAGGGGTGGGAAACGGTATTTGGTAGGCGAAAGATTCTTCGTTCCTACCGACACAGTAGGTTTTCACTGCTACCATCAAAAATTCAACGTCACATTCCACAGCACATGTCGAGGTGCCTGATATCGCGCCGGATTATCTGGCGGGGTGCCGTTGTCTTGTGGGTCGGGATAAGCGGGATCGCGCCAGGTGATAGGCGTGGGGTCGCCGGGTTCCCAGGCGGTGCCAGTTACGCCGTTAATGATCTGGGCAGAGAGGTAGTTGGTCACGTTGTCCACCCGCACGCTGAGCTTGAGATATGGGGCACCTGACTTAGAACCAAAGCGGATTAGTTTGCTCAGAGCCACATCCCACTTAAACCAGGCGGAGCCTACTTCAGAAAATGGCTGATCCAGAATAGGCTCGTACTCGGGTCGACCGGATTCTTCATTTACCCGTACCAGGCGGTGGGGGGTGTATCGGAAGCCCGACTGCCACACGAGCCAGCTGCTCAGCGTAAATCCATCCAGCGGAATGGACCCCAGGGACTGCCCGTCGCCTTTCAAAATGGTGTAAGCCTTGACGTCAAAGGGGCGATCCCAGGCCAGAAACTGCTCCTTGGTGGTGTTTACAAAGCCTTGTTGGCGAATTTGGAGGGCCGATTCAGCTGCAGTATTGGACTTACCAGTCGCAATCTGATAACTCCCGGTGATTCCCCCAATGAACCATTTGCCAATTCGCCTTGTCAGTCCTACTTCCACGCCACGTATCCGCGCATAATCCTGGTTGATAAAAAAGGTCTTTTCCACAAAGCGCCCGGTCACGTCTCTCACCTCGATTCGCCGCGACACGATGTAATCGAATTTATCATTGTAGAAGGCTGTCACGGTCAGGGCTAGGTCTTTGGTGAGCTTGGATTTTAGCCCGACCTCGTAGGACACAGTCACTTCCGGATTGATGTTGGGGTTGCCAAGATTGGAGAGAAATGACCGATCCTGGTACACGGGGTCGAGCCCCGCATAAACAAATCGAGGGTGAGGCAAACGCATCGCGTGACCGTAGTTGAAATACAGCACGTTGTTTTCTGTAACCGGGAATGACACACGGAGCCTGGGTAACAAACGGGCTTTCCAGCGCCTGCCAAACAAGGGCGTGGTCTGGTTGAGGTAAGCTTCCCGCACTGCGTCGAGCACAGGTGCTGCAGGATTGATCACGGCTTCATCGGCGAAGGAGCCCGGCGCCCAGTAATTCATCCGCAAACCCAGATTGGCAATGATGCCCTTGTACCGGATTTCGTCTTCGACAAAGAAACCGCCTGTGGCGGGATTCACATTCCAAAAGTCGCTGCTCCGACCCAAGCTGGTCGAAGGCGTGGTGAGTGTATCATTGATCTGGATCGGAGCGCCAACCCAGGGGCGCGTCACATCAATCCACTGATATTCCTGCTCTTTGTGCTCCTGTCCCAATGAAACATAATGAATACCGCTTTCGGAGCGATAGGTAAACTTGGTTTTGAAGGTGTATTCTTCTGCATAGTGGTCGTGCCAGAGGGTGGCGATTCCCCCATTGTTGACCAGGCCGGGGCCGGGGAATACATACACTGTCTGAGCATTGGGATTAAACACAGACACCGGATCGGTCACGATAGATGCCGGACCATAGATTTGGTCCACAGTTGCTTCCCGAAAAGGTCTTCCATTGGCATCGGCGCGCAGGTTGGTAAAAAGGCGGCCAATCGAAGCATTGTAGGACCACTTTTGCCCGAAGACCCCAGTCAGGTTGAGGATGCTCAGATCTGAGTGGTGTGTGTAGGTATTGGCATTGTCGAGATTCAGGCTGAATGGAAACTGAAATCCCGGTGCGATAATCGCATCATTACCGACGATCTGCAGGGAGCGGGTGCTTTGGTTTATGTTCAGGGAATGCTGATTGGTGAGCGTCAGTTTCATGCTTGGAGACAGCTTGAAGACAAGGTTTACAGTGGAGCTCCAGCGGTTGTCCTGCCGGGGAGCCCACATGGTGTCGTTGGTGAACAACGACGAGCGAAGCTGATCGGCTACAGCACCAAAATACAGATCAGAAGCCCTGGCATTTCCCAGAATGAAATAGCTGATTTTGTCTTTCCAGACCGGGCCAGACAGAACCACCCCCAGTTCATCAGTGTTGAAGCTGTAAGGAGCATCTACATCAAAGCCCAGATTGTCCCGCGAGTAATTGACGGAGGCAGCGAACTTGCTCCCACCTTCCCGGAGACGGGTAGCTATGACACCTGAAGAGCCTCCGCCGTATTCAGCTCCGGCTCCCCCGGTGGTGATTTCCACGTTCTGTACGGCTTTGGTATTCACCTCCAGGCCAAAACCTGTTCCAGCGAGGGGGTCCTGGGCGGAAATGCCATTCACCAGATATTCTGTTTCATACACCCGGCCACCTCGGATCTGAATCCCGTCAGGCGATTTTTGTACACCCACCTGCATCGCTACCACATCCTGGATGTTGACCGCATTCATTTCTGAGAGCACCTCCCGCCCGACATTCGTGGATGACTGTCCGGATTCCAGGTCAATGAGACCGCGTTCTCCCACAATTTCCACTTCGCCCAGGGTCTTGTAGGACGGCGACATGCCCACGTTGAGGTTCTGGGTGCTGCCTGCCGAGATCGTTACGCCGTTGTAGATTTTTTCTGCGTAGCCCACATAGGTGATTTTGACAGAATAATCTCCCTCCTTGATGTCATTGATTCGAAACCGACCCTGATCGTTGGTATAGGCCCCTTTGTATGTTCCAACGATGACGACGGTTGCCCCAATAAGGGCTTCCCCGTTTTCGCTGTCAGTAACCGTTCCGGTGAGGGTTCCGCTTTGGCCGAAGACCCAGACAGGGCTCAGGAAAAACAGCAGAAAAATTCTGGCAGGGCTCATGGCAATCGATTGATATGCTGCGAATATCGGGAGGAAGAATGGGGTAGGCAAACCCACTGGTAGTTACCGATGAAATTCAGTTTCATCCTCCCCGCCAAAGCTGTATCTTTTGCCTGAAGAACTGATGGACAAATGGCTGTAAAAATCGGTCGGTGGGATTGCCCTACCTGCGGACATGTCGGTGTACTGGGACCAGAAATAGCCTGTCCGAATTGTGGTGCTAGCCGGCCGCAGGATGTGCGCTTTTATCTGCCTGAGGATGCAGAAACCGTGACGGACGAGGCCGCCATCCAGCGCTCCCGAGCCGGTGCCGACTGGATCTGCGGCCATTGCTCCTCCCAGAATCCGGTGTCGGAAATCATGTGTCGATCCTGCGGAAATCCCCGCGATGAAGACAGTGATGATCGTGCTGTGGAAGAACGGCAGTATGCGCCCGGGCAGGTTCCCACATCCTCGGTCACCCGAAAAAAAACGCTGCATCCTGAGGAACAGGCGCCCCAACAGCCCAAACGCTTGCGCAGGTTAATTCTGTTAACCCTGCTGGGCCTTGTGCTTGTAGGCGCAGGGGGTGCTATACCGGTTGGGGTGGTAGTTACCGTAGATGACTTCCTGTGGGAGCGTACTATACAAATACTGCACCGCGAGGCAGTGACACATGAAGACTGGAACATTCCGCAGGAAGCCTTCGATGTGGAATCATTCCGGGCACTGCACCACCACGACAAGGTATTTCGGGGGTATGAAACCCGAACCCGAACGGAACGTGTGCAGGTTGGGACCAAGCGCGTCAAGTGCGGGACAGTGGACCGCGGCAATGGCTATTTTGAAGATGTATATTGCGACGAACCGGTGTATGAATCCCGTGAAGTTGAATATGAGGAAGAGGTATATGATCAGGTGCCCGTCTATGCTACCAAACACCGCTATAAGGTGTGGGAGTGGGTTTCCAGGCAGGAATATCTGCTGCAGAGCAAAGGACAGGATCACGATCCCCACTGGCCTTCAACAAACGCCTATCGCAACGACGCCCAGTTCAGGGAAGGAGGTCGCCAAGGACATTATCAGGTGGTTGTAACCCGGCCCAATGGAACACAGCATCTTGAGATAATTCCCCTCGATCAGTGGGAATCGCTCGACCATGGTTCCACTCTCAACGGTTCTAAAGCGTTGCTGTGGGGCTGGTGGTATGGATTGAAATGACTATTCGCCCAGCAGCGAGGTGATCTGACTGACAACTTCCGGATCGTAGATACTGGTCTGGGGAGAAATAGAGGTAACGACTTCTCCTTGCTGATTAACCAGATACTTATGGAAATTCCAGGCCGGCTTTTCTCCGGTTTGAGCTTCCAGGTATTCATAGAGTGGATGCTGACCCCGACCTTTGACGGAGATTTTGGAAAACATCGGGAAGCTCACACCATAGTTGGAGGTGCAGAAGTCCTGAATTTCAGCATTGCTGCCAGGCTCCTGCCCCATGAAATTATTGGCTGGAAAGCCCAGAATCACGACGCCCTGGCCGCTGTATTCTTCATAGAATTTCTGGAGATCTTCATACTGAGGCGTCAATCCGCATTTGGATGCGACATTCACCAAAACGACGACCTTGCCTTCAAAATCACGCAGAGAAACAGGCTCGCCAGTGATACTTTCCATGGAAAAGTCGTGAACAGTAGCTGGAGTGGAGGGGGACTGGGCCATAAGCTGGGATGCTGAGATGAGTAGGATGGCAGAGAAAAGGAACAGATTTTTTTTCATCAGTAAAAATTGTTGTCAATAAGTTAACTTTCACTTTTCCCGATTGTTGGACAATTTCGCAGATAAAATCAGAACAGCCTCAACAGCATCTGCTTATGGCCGCCGAATCCCTCCACCAACATATCCTGAACCGACGCTCTGTTTACCCCCCGCAATATTCCGGGGAGACGGTGCCCCGCGAACATGTGGAGCTGCTATTGGAAGCTGCGCACTGGGCACCCAATCACGGGCGCACTGAACCCTGGCACTTCAAAGTCTTTGAAGGAGAATCGCTGGTAAGGCTGGGGGAGGTTCAGGCAGAGCTTTACAAGGAAGTGACCAGTGAGGCGTTGTTTCTGCTCAACAAATACGACAAGCTTCTCAAGCGCCCCAGCGAAGCTTCCCATGTGATTGTGATCTGCATGAAGCGGGGCGATAATCCCAAAATCCCTGAAATAGAGGAGGTGGAGGCAGTGGCAGCTGCTGTGCAAAATATGTGGCTGATGACCTCAGCCCTGGGCTATGGTGGCTATTGGAGCACGGGAGGGGTGACCTACACCGATGCCTTTCGGCAGTGGCTGGGATTAGGTGAAAAGGACAAATGTCTGGGATTCTTCTATCTAGGTGTTCCTGTGAAGGAAAAAATCCCGGACGGCAAGCGCAAGGCCACCTGGCAGGAAAAAGTAGAATGGATGAACGATCAATAAGGGATTATCACCCCGCTTTCACGAAGAAGCATTCAGCCGACCAACTGGCTAAATTCCGGAATGTGCGTTTCGGACAATAAAAACAAAGATCCGTTTTTTGTTGTCACTGCGTAATGCTTGTGGTTCGTTGCAGTCATTTTCTCAGGCCCCGGGATTCATCTGGTTACCCTAATTCGACAACGTAAACCGCAGCTTTACACCTCCACTGGTAAATGCAGTCCGGTAAGCGTTTGACACGTATGGGTCATTCACATTCCGCTCGAAAAAGACCGTCACATTCAGCCTTCGGTTGACGGTGTAGTCGATGGAAGGGGACAAAATGAAGTTCAAGGTTCCTCGGGTATAGTCGGAGTTCAGCAAGGGGTCATTGGGGGTGCCTGTGGTGCCGAGGGTGCGAAGTCGCTCTCTGGTGTCCCGCAGGGTCACGCGCAGGTTGAAGTTCATGCTGTTTTGTAATGAAATCGTTCTGCCACCCAAATCGAAGTTGATATTGACTTTATTTTTCCGGTATCCCACCATCACAGCCAGATCCTGAGACCGCATTTCAGTCATCTGTAGGTTGCCGAGATTGAATGTGAGCTGTCGTCCGCGCTTGTAATCAATTTGTGCAGTGGCACCATTCTTCAATGTGGCATTGACCCCGATCAGTGGCGCAAACTGCTCTGTGATCTGCACGGCCTGGATGTTGGCCTCCGGCACAAAGCTTTCCAGTAACCGGCCCTGTGAATCTTCTGCCAGTACTTTGGGAGCGTCGGCGATACCGTCGCCGTTAAAATCTCCAAACCGAAGGTTGTTGGTGAAGTTCCCGACGGCATAGGTCCCGCGATAGGTGTGCTTGAGTGTCATTGACTGGAACACATTTTTAAGAAAAGGCAAGCCATTCACCAGATTGTAATTCACCGACCAGTTGGGAAGCGGGATTTTGGGGAATGGAGAAAGGCTCACATCCGCCGGACCAATCACACCATAGGCCGACAACAGGGAGGGAAGAAAAGTGCTCGCCCTGGTCCACGTTCTGGTCTTCAGCATCATCATCCTGATGGTCCTGTTCGTCTCGACCCTGTTCAGGCGGATCTTCAACAAGCACGTGGCAAGCGTGCTGACCGTCATGATCAGGGGGTTCAG
>CAZLKP010000224.1:0-7975 GCA_964560095.1 uncultured Bacteroidia bacterium | reverse complement strand
GGTTGTTGTCAACATACCGCGGGTTTAAGATAGCCCGCTGAATGGCCGGTTTGGTGATCTCGTTAAAGACAATCCGGGGCGTGTGTTTCAAATCCAGGCCCAAAGCCTCAGCCAGGTGCCAGGAGATGGCTTCTCCTTCGCGGTCCTCGTCTGTTGCGAGCCAGACCTTGTCATGCTTTTTGATCAGATCGCGCAATTCTTTGATCACGTTCTTTTTATCAGAGAGGACCTCATATTTAGGTTCAAATCCATTTTCTATGTCAATGGCGTCATCCCCTTTAGGTAAATCCCTGACATGGCCGTAGCTGGCTTTAACAGTAAAATCCTTTCCTAAATATTTTTCTATCGTCTTCGCTTTCGCGGGAGACTCGACAATCAGCAAATTTTTGGACATAGGGTTGATTAAGCAGTCGATGACGGTTGTACGGCGTGCAATATTAAAAAGATATCCCGAAATGGGGTTTTCAGGTTAGGAACTTTTCATTTTTCTATATTGTTTCCCGCCAAATCGAACAGAAAACATGAATTATGCTCAGGAAACAAATGGGTTTTTGCCAGTCAGGGTGGAGATCGCAGACACCGACGATTTGTTCAATCACGTGTTTTTGATCCGTACAGAAGTGTTTGTAGAGGAGACCCGTGTCGATCAGGAAGATGAATACGACGGGTTCGACCACCTGTCCACGCATTTTCTTGCCTGGTATGGCAATAATCCTGCCGGAGCTGCCCGCCGCCGCCGGTTGACTTCTGGTGGGTTTCGATTAGAGCGATTCGCTGTTCTGAAAGATTTTCGTGGGAAAGGAATCGGGACAGCCCTGGTTCAGGTCGCTTTGCAGGGGTTGCCGGTAGGGCAAAGGGTCACCATTCACAGCCTGACAGATAAAGCGCCTTTTTACGAGAAGTTTGGTTTCAGAATCCAGGGGCAAGAATTCGAAGAAGCCGGCATGGCGCATGTTCGTATGACTTTGACCATAAAGTAAGCGATGATCATTCCTGATCCTATTCCAAGTGTTGAAAGGTATCTGGCTTCCCTGCATCCGGAACAGCAGGAGGTCGCCCTCAAGGTCCGCAAGGAAATTTACCTGACAATCCCCGAAGTAGAGGAAACCTGGAAATGGAACACCCCCATGTATGCCTATATCCGAAATCTGGTTTATCTCAACAACGACAAAGAAGGGATGATCCTGGGCTTTATGTACGGGGCATTGATGGAGGACCCTGCCGGCATTTTTCTGGGTAAAAGCAAAGCACAGGTCAGGCACTTACTCTTTACAGATTTGAAGCTTGGACCCTGGAATGATTTGCGGTTCTATCTTCAAGAGGCGGTCATGATCAATGAGGCGAATCAAAAAATTTCATGAAATAAAATATATCGACCATTTTATCGTATCTTCTCTCTCTATAGGTTAATCTCTTGCTCGAAAAAAATCCAACATGCAAACTCAGGAAATTTTACAGGACGCCAGAGAGCTCCGTCAGATTGTGTCCAAGGCGATGGAACTGGTGGAAAAAATGAAGTCCAGGCTCCCAGAAATGGAGGAGCCGGCCATGAGCGCCCAATGTAGTGTGATCCGGGCTTTTTTGAATCAGTCTGTGCATCACGAAAAAATGCTTGAAGAAATGCTGACCCTCCGTGAAGCAGGATAGTATTTGAATGAATATGATTTTTCCTCCGGGTCCAGGTGACCCGGATTTTTTTTGCCCTAAAATCAAGTATCTTCATTCCCGTTCCTATGGTCAATGACTGATCTTTTTATGGCAGAATATCCGCAGCAACTAACCATTTATCGTTCTTCAGCCGGATCCGGAAAAACATTCACGCTCGTGAGAGCATATCTTCGGATGGTCCTTCCTCAGCCTCATCTGTACAGGCATATTCTCGCCGTCACCTTCACCAATAAGGCGACCGATGAGATGAAAGCCAGAATACTAGACAAGCTTTATGAGCTGTCCCGGGCTGATGTAGCCACCTTGGCTCAAATTCAGGAGTATCAGCAAATTAAGGAAGAGCTGGCCGCCCATCGCCCTGATCCAGATGCCTGGGTTCCCGGACAAGCCAGATACATTCTCCGAGCTATTCTGGGTGATTACGGGCACTTTTCGGTGAGCACCATTGAGTCATTCTTTCAGAAAATCCTCCGGGCCTTCGCGCGTGAGCTCGATATCCCCCTGGGATATGAAGTGGAGATGAATCAGGGCTATGTGCTTGACCGGCTGATCGAGCAATTGGCAGCCAATATCGATCAGGAGGAAGGACTTCATCGACTTCTGGTCAATTACCTCTTGCAGCAACTCGAAGAGGAAAAAGGCTGGGAAGTATTCCGGGAACTCCAGTCCCTGGGCCATGAAATCTTTCAGGAGGCTTTCGTTGGCAAGGTTAAAGCGCACGTGGATGCTGAGGAGAATATGCTGGACCTGGCCGATAGCATTTCGAAGAAAGCCTGGGCTGGGCGGAAAAAAATTGAAGGGATCTGGAAATCTATCGCCCGCCAAGCACTCAATATCATGGAGGATCACAACCTTCAACCCCAACATTTTAACCGGGGCACCATTCCCAACCAGTTTATCAAGATGCTCAAAGCAGAGAAAACAGAGCATTTTGACCCCCGAGGATCCAAGACCTTGATGGAGGGACTCGAAAACGAGTGGAAATGGAAAACCAAGAGTAAGCCTGAATATCATGACGCCATTGAAGCGGCCATGGATGCTGGCATGCTTCGCTGCGTGAGAGAATGGGTAGATATCTACGGCCAGTATGAAGCCGAATATCACACCCATCTGCTCTTCACCAAAACTGCCTCCACCTTTGGACTGCTGGGCTACCTGGAACGGCTCCTCAATGATTATCGCCTTGAACACAGATTGCTGCTGATCTCTGATACCAGCCGCCTGCTCACTCGGGTCATCCGCGAAACGGACCCTCCCTTTGTGTATGAAAAGGCCGGCCATTATTACGAGCATTTTCTCCTGGATGAATTTCAGGATACCTCCGACCTACAATGGGAAAATTTCCGGCCACTCATTGAAGAGTCGCTTGGCTATGGTCGGTTCAACCTGCTGGTCGGGGATCTCAAGCAGGCGATTTATCGCTGGCGGAACGGAAATCCCCAGCTGATGGTAAAGATTGAAGAAGAGCTTCAGGGTCGTGTGGATGTACAGAAGCTCCAGGCTAACTGGCGAACATCCGCCGGAATCGTTCACTTCAACAACCAATTATTCCTCGCCGCAAGTAGCCTGGTTCAGGATTCTGTGGACATTACGCAAGACACCCCCAATATTCGTTTGTTGCGCCGATTCTTGAAGACTGCCTATGAGGATGTCGTACAGGAGCCAAGAAAGATGGAACCGTATGGACATGTGAAGTTGGAATTGACGGAGAAATATTCCCGGCAGCGCGCCCCTTTCGTTGAAGCAGGGCTTGAATGGCTACTCACATGGGTGCAGGAATGCCGTGAAGCTGGCTACGCCTTTCGGGACATGGCTATTCTTGTGAGAAAAAATGCAGATGGAGTTGCAGCAGCGAGATATTTGATGTCGAATTCTATTGACGTTCATGGGAAGCAGGAATCCATCTCTGTAAGCTCCGCCGAATCGCTTCTCCTCGAATCTCATCCACAGGTGAGATGGTTGTTGGCTTCCCTGAGAATGACTCTCCGGCCTGAAGATGCCTTGTGTCAAGCAGAATGGTGGGATTTGGAGGGGTTGCTGAGCCAGGGAGTTGGTATCCAGACAGACTTTACATCGCTGTCACGAAGGGCTCTTCGTATCCGAGCAGATCTTAAGGAGTTACGGGCTTTGCCACTGTATGAGGCTGTCGAAGCGCTGACAGCGCTTCTTCCCAACGGTATGTCATCCCATAACGCCTATGTGCTGGGCTTCCTAGATGCTGTCTGGGAGTATTCTTCCCGCGAAGATATCAGCATCAGCGGTTTCATGGATTGGTGGCAGGAAGAAAGGCAGAGAAAATCCGTCCAGGGCGCCGAGACCGATGATGCGATCCAGATTCTTACCATTCACAAGTCCAAAGGCCTTGAATTTCCGGTCGTAATCTTGCCGTTTGCTGATTGGGAGTTGGGCTTGTCTGGTAAAAATGCCATTGCCTGGGTTCATACTGCCGGAACTGTATATGAATCAGACTTTCCTGTTCTCCCTGTGTCGATCAACAAGTCCATGAGTAAAAGCGATTTTGCCGATGTGTATGAAGAAGAGCTATTGTTATCCTACCTGGATAATCTTAATATGCTCTATGTAGCCCTGACCCGTCCAAAATACCGGCTATATCTTCATGGAGACAGAAAGAAATCCGAAGATGGCCTGGATACAGCGGGGCAGTTGCTCCGGCATATTGTCAGCGATCCCCGGCTCCGCCCTACTGAACTGAATGGTGAGGGAGATTCTTGGGTCCTGGGGCAGCCGGAGCCCGCCCCGAAGGCCAAAGAAGAGCAGGTGAACTACCAGCAAGACGATTTAGCGATGTTCCAATCTCCGGAGGAGAAGGTAGAGCCTCGTGTTCATCTTCGCGCGAGCAGCTGGCTCGATCATCATCCGGCAGGCCGCGAAAGCAAAGAATCCGGGTTGATCATTCATGAGGCTTTATCCATGATCAAACTCGCAGATGAAGTTGCCGATGCTGTGGAAGACATGAGCCTGCGAGGGCGAATAAAGCGTGAGGACAAGGATTTTTATGAAAAGCTGTTGACCGAACTTGTTACGGAGGAAGCAGCAGTAGGTTGGTTTACCAGTGAATGGGACATCAGAACGGAGGCTAGTATCCTGGATGCTGACGGGCGTGAAAAACGACCGGACAGGGTGCTGGTACGGGACAACCGCGCAATCGTCATCGACTTCAAAACCGGGGTCGAATCGACCAAACACCACAAGCAGATCCAGGTATATAAGGCTCTCATGAACGATCTGGGGTACGAGTGTACTGAAGGGTATTTGTATTACACCTTTACAAGGAGCATTGTGAAGGTGTAATATCTTCACATCAGGGCGATTGTGAATTGTAGTTGCTATATGATTTCAAGCGGGAGCAGAATTGGTTGAAAAAAACAGGAGGCTCCCACACGGTAGCCTCCTGTTTTTTTCAACGTAGATCGGCTTCAAGCATTGGCCTTCATCTTTTCTTTGTATTTCAGAAGTTGTGTTTTCAGCTTAGCCGTTACCAGGTCCATAGCTTCCTCAAACTTGGCTCCTTTTTCGCTAGCTACTAGGGTATCGCCGGGCACCCGCAGTTTCATCTCCACCAGCTTGTTAGCTCCTTTGACTTCATGCTGCAGTTTCAGGGTTACCTCACCGTCGGTAATTCGATCGAAATAGGTATCCAGTTTGTTGGATTTACGTTGGATGTAGTCTTTCAGACGGTCAGATGCGTCGAAATGGATAGATTGAATGGTGAGTTTCATATGTTAGTCATTTTGATCGGTTTCAGAACGGGGATGGGCCAGCTGATGAATATGTTTCAGTCTGGCCAGAGAGTGATGGGTATATACCTGGGTCGCAGCAAGGCTGGAATGCCCGAGTAATTCTTTGATGGCCTGCAAATCCGCTCCTGCATTGAGGAGATGGGTGGCATAGCTATGCCGGAGAACGTGCGGGCTTTTTTGCTTTGGTGCATCAATGAGAATCAGATACTGCTGTGTTATTCGATATACTAAAGTCGGGTAAATTGGTTCACCGGTTTTTCGCAGGAAAAGGGATGACTTTTCTTCATATCCGGCTTTTTTGCGGGCCTGTAGATACCGGCTTAAGCTGGCAGATACCCGTTTGCCAAAGGGGACAATTCGTTGTTTGTTTCCTTTGCCGAGAACGGTCATCTGCTGCTGAAAGAGATCCACATCAGTGAGTTGGAGCGCGATTAACTCAGATCGCCGTATGCCGCAGCCGTACAGGAGCTCCAGGATACATTTGTCTCTTATTCCTTCGAATGAATCCTCAAACGGGGTGCCATCAAGTAGTTTACACAGTTCTTTTTCCGGCACAAAGGCAGGGAGAGATTTGCCGTATTTGGGACTTTTGACCCTGGCCGCAGGGTTGTGGGTCAGGATTTGTTGCCGGATCAGGTAGGCAAAAAATGATTTCAGCGTAGCCAGCTTCCGGGCCACCGTTCTAGGGTTCAGACCTTCTTCCATGGCAAAAGCCAGCCAGGTGCGAATGTGCTTAAAATGAACCCCTTCGATTTCCATTCGCTCATTGATCCCAAGCTCTTCAGAAACTGACTGAAGAAACCGGTGAAAGTCCTCAAGATCCTGCCCATACGCCGTGAGGGTGTGGGTGGAGTAATTCTTTCCCGTTTTGAGATGTTGAAGAAACTGGTCTTTGAGCATCATGAGGTATATTCCGGAATCGCCTGAACAAATAAAGTACGAAATCCAGGCTGGCCCAACAACAAAAAAAAACATCTACCAGATAGTAGATGCTTTTTTTATGCGTTCGGAAGAAACTGATTAGTAGTTTTCACGGGCATAGTGGCGTTCGCGATTCGCTGCTTTTTTATTCACTTCTTTGCGCTCCTCGGAAGGTTTTTTGTAGTACATACGCCGTCTCACTTCTTTGAGAACGCCCGTTCGTTCAAACTTCTTCTTGTAGCGACGAAGTGCACGGTCAATGGATTCTCCTTCTTTTACTTTGATAATCAGCACGGTTTTTTACCTCCTTTCGTGGTTAATTCCAAGTTGCAAATGTAGACGTCGCCAATGAGAATCCCAAACTCTTTATTTGACTGGAAGATCAGGAGAGTAACCCTTCGTCTTTCATCATCCAAGCGGCAGCATTGGCAATTTGGGTGCCTTGACGATGCTGGCCGGGCAGGGGAAGTTTGCGGATACGTGTGGATCTTGCGGGGCGAAAGTACACCTTGAAGAAAGCACGGGAAACGCCTTCTTCTGCTTGATGAAAAACGACCTTTGTGATGTCTTTTTTCGGGATCATGGTTCGCAGGGAAGCCCGGCGGTTAAACCAACTGCCTGCCAGGCTCATAGCCATAAACAGAAGAAAAAAGAAACCCAGAAACCAGTTGTCGATAATCACAGCAAACACTGCTGCCACCAAAAAACCTGCGGCTGCCACCACATACCAGAAACCTACAGAGGTCAGTTTATGCTTATTGGCTAATCTCAGCCACCACCCTCTGATGCCCTGGTATTCCAATTCGATGCGATCGGAATACAGCACGCAGGTTCCATCTTTGAGGGAAAATGATTTGCTAGCTGGTTTCATGGACGGGTGGGAGCAGATACTGTTTGGTAATGCATCATCGCATCATCAAGGTGGAACAGCTTTCTTTTGACGACCCATCGTTTGTCGGTCAGTTCCCAAGCTTTGACGCTCTCGGGCAGGTCCTCATCGAGGTTGAAGTCCCAGCGTCTTTCCATGTAGATGCTTTCCCCTGGGATTCGCTCAAATTCTCCAAAAATCTCGGTATCATCCACCTTGATCCACTCCTGCTTCAGGACTTCCTCTTTGGGGCCCTGGTCTCCATACCATTCTGTCCAGATGAGATATTCAATTTTGCCTGCATTGATGGTACCCCCTTCTACAACCTGGAAGGACCCTTCTTCCAGTATCTTTTGATCTTCTCCCTTGATGCTGAATTGGTGCAAACCGGGTTCTAGATCGATTCGAAGAAGACTGCCAGCAGGCATGGTGTAGGCAACCGCATCGATGGTTACCCGCAAAGGTGTTTCTCCGCCGTTATCCAGCAACACATTGCCGGTTTCGCAGCTACTGAATGCTGCAATGGACACGATGATCAGAATCAACAAACGATTGGTCATAGGTTCAGGATCATTTAATGCTGAAGGTAAACAATTGTGTACATCTATTCATGAGAGACGAACAGGGGCACGTGGGAATTGTATCGAAGTGATGAAAAGAATGTGTCACTGCCTAAGGTTGTCTCTTCTCACAGACCCGGACAGTTCGACGTTGAAAAGCCTTATATTCGGGATGTTGAACAGACACACAAAACCCA
>CAZLKP010000223.1:0-7985 GCA_964560095.1 uncultured Bacteroidia bacterium | reverse complement strand
GGTCGGATACCAGGTAGAACTCATTAATCCTGAGACCGTTACCACCGCTGACCTCATGAAATACGACGCAGTCGTTTGTGGCATTCGCGCCTACAACACCCTGGATCGTATGCCCTACATCCAGGATCAGGTACTGGATTATGTCACCCAGGGCGGGACCTATGTGGTCCAGTATCAGACCTCCTATTCAATGAAGGAAGAAAATCCCGGACCATATGAACTAAGCCTCAGCCGAAACCGAATTTCGGTAGAAGAAGCAGAGTTAACATTTCTGGAGCCCGATCATCCGGCCCTCAATATTCCCAACAAACTGACAGATGCCGATTTTGAAGACTGGGTGCAGGAACGAGGCCTGTATTTCGCTGGTGAATGGGATGAACGCTACACGCCGCTTCTGTCTGGCCACGATCCCGGCGAAGACGACAAAAAGGGAGCATTGCTTGTCGCCCAGTATGGCGATGGCTGGTTTGTTTATACTGGTATCTCCTTCTTCAGAGAATTGCCAGCTGGTGTTCCGGGAGCCTATCGCCTGTTGGTGAACCTGATTTCCCTCGGCCAGGATATGTGAGTCTTCTTCTGTGGATGTTGTGATCGCCTTTGTGAACTTTGTGTGAACCCCAATAACCAATGTCCAAACAAGACGACGACGAACTCCGCGACCTTTTCCCGTTTGCCAAATCATGGCGAAGACTCTATCTCTTCGTACTGGCTGAACTGGTGGTGCTCATTCTTTTATTCATTTTCATTGGAAAATACTTCTCATGACAAAAGGAATGCAGCCCCTCGACTGGTGGGTCATGGCCGGAACCATCCTGATCATCGTGTTGTACGGGATCTGGAAAAGCCGCGGTAGCACCAACATCAAAGGATACCTGCTGTCCAATCAGGACATGAAGTGGTGGACGATTGGACTGTCGATCATGGCGACCCAGGCCAGTGCCATCACCTTCCTGTCTACGCCGGGCCAGGGATTTGGGGACGGAATGCGATTTGTGCAGTTCTATTTCGGCCTGCCAATCGCACTGGTCATTATCAGCATCGTTGCGATTCCCATTTACCGAAGGCTCAATGTCTATACCGCTTACGAATATCTGGAGCAACGTTTTGACCTAAAAACCAGATCCTTAGGAGCCTTTCTTTTCTTGCTTGGTCGAAGCCTGGCAGCCGGCATGACGATTATCGCACCAGCCATTATCCTGGAAACCCTACTGGGGTGGGAAACCACCATCACCAGTATTGGGATTGGTCTTCTCGTGATGATCTACACCGTGACTGGCGGCACCAAAGCTGTGAGCCAGACCCAGCAGCAGCAGATGGCTGTGATACTTGTCGGAATGGTGGTAGCAGCCATCGTGATGGTGCATCAATTTCCGCCGGAGGTAGGATTTGTGGATGCCCTGGACATTGCTGGCAAATCGGGGAGAATGAATGTCATCACACTACCCGACTCCTGGAGCCATTTCGTCGATGATCGTTACAACCTGTTTTCCGGTTTAATCGCTGGCACTTTTCTGGCGCTGTCTTATTTCGGAACCGATCAGTCTCAGGTACAGCGATACCTGGGGGGAAAAACGGTTTCAGAAATCCGGATTGGCCTGATGTTCAATGCTATTTTCAAAGTGCCTATGCAATTTGGCATTTTGCTAATTGGGGTGCTGATGTTTGTCTTTTACGTCTTCGCCCCTACTCCGATGTTTTTCAACGACCAGGAACGGGAAGCCATCATTGCTACCGAACAGGGAGCCGCCTATCAGGCGCTTGAGGATCAATACAGGCAATTTGACGATGAACGGGCCACTGTCTGGAAAAACTACATCCTCGTCAAAAAATCAGAGGATGAAGAATCAGCCCAAACCTACCTCAACCGGGCTCTGAGACTCAATCAGCAGGCAGACTCCGTTCGGAACCTCGGGGTCGCGATGATCGAAGCCCGGGAGGGGGCACACCCCAAAGACCAGGACCGGGTGTTTCTGACATTTGTACTCAATTACCTGCCAGTAGGCCTGGTGGGCCTGCTCATGGCGGTGGTTTTTCGGCTGCCATGTCTTCGACCTCAGCGGAGCTCAATGCCCTGGCCAGCACCACGCTGGTGGACATTTACAAGCGGCAAATCAATGATCAGGGTACCGATAGGCATTACCTCAATATGTCCCGGATCATCACATTCGGATGGGGAGTGCTGGCGATCATATTTGCGATTACAGCCGGACAGTTCGAGAATTTGATCGAGTATGTCAATATTCTGGGGTCACTGTTTTACGGGACCATCCTGGGCCTGTTTGTGGTGGCGTTTTTCTTCAAGCAAATAGATGGCCGTGCCGTGTTCCCAGCCGGACTGATCGCAGAGCTGATGGTGTTAGGCATTTTCTTTTTACCAAAGACATTTCCGGATGCATTTGGCTGGCTGGCTGTGGGCTATCTCTGGCTCAACCTGATTGGGGCAGCAGCAGTTGTGGGCCTTGCCTTTTTGATTCGGGGAATGAATAGAAGTAGCCACTAAACAAAACGGCTCAGCTCATCCATAAAAACCAAGTAGCATAAGCCTCCCAACCTTTCCAGGCTGAAGCCAGCTCATCTAGTTCTTCGACCGTTGGTTTTCGGTCCATGCCCAGCAGGGATTTCGCGGCATTCTGCAAGCCGGCATCGCCTGCCGGAAAAGCTTCGATGCTGTGCAGGCACTTCATGCAGACATATTGAGCAGTCCAGTTGCCGATTCCCCTGAGGCTGGTAAGCACGTCCATTTGCTGGGGAAAGGGAAGGCCTTTCAGGGACTGTGTAAGGAGCCTTCCCTCGGCCATTGCCTCAGCGGCCCCCAAGATGTACTCTGCTTTTGGCTTGGAAATCTGCATCTGCCTGAGTGTATCGGGGTCTGCTCCCAGCACTGCATCGTATGTCGGAAAGCGCCACCAGGTAGCTCCATTCCAATCCAGGGCTTCCCCATAAGCTTCGGTAAGTCGCTGCTTGAGGGTATAGGCAAATTTCACATTCACCTGCTGCCCCAGGATGCCAACCACCAATGCCTCGAATAAATCCGGAAACCCGACAATTCTGGCTCCCCGATTCCAGGTGATGGAGCTGCGCAAAAGTGAATCATCAGTGAACTGGTCATAAAACGGTTGCATGTTTCTATCCAGATCCCACCAGGTGGCCAGAAACTGCTCCACAACTTTCCGGGTCACATGTTGTTCATGAACCAAGGTTAATTCTAGCTCAGTCTCACAACGGGGTTGTATGGTCAACAAGCCATTTCCTACTTGCCGAGGGAGCCACATCCGAATTATTTCCTTTTCTACTCGGTACACCGTATGTTCCCAGCGATCAATCCAGTGGAAGATGGGCGTCCAGGCTGCCAGGGGAGGTAGACAAAATGTCCAGGTGTCAGATTGAGAGAAGGGCATGTTGGCAACTTACCACTTTTTCCAGTCGGCCCTGCTCAGGCTGTAGATCACAAGATCCACAGACTTTCCTTTGACCTCTCCGGCGTAATAATCAATCCCTTCCCAGGTGAAATCCAATCGTTTGGGAATAGCTTCTGAGCGCACATTGTCAGTTGCACACTTAATGAAGATCTTTTTCACCTCCTGTTGACCGAATAGATAAGTAATACAAGCTTTCACTGCCCTTGTAATGAGACCCTTTCCTTCCGCATCGACATCAATCCAGTATCCCAAAGCAATGTGATTTTTAGCAGCATCCCCTTCGTTCAGGTCCATGAGCCCTACCAATTTCCCCTGATACTCCATGCCAAACACCCAACCACCGGCGTAAATGCTCTTGTAAGTAATGGTTTTGAGGAAATTACGGGTATCTGGTAGGTTGTGAATATCTTCGATCCACGACAGCCAGGGCTCCAGATGCCAGCGATTGCTCTCAATCATAAGATAGAGCGACTCGTCGTCTTCTGGGAGGAGCGCCCGCAGAAATAATCCTTCATCCACCTGGATCCGGAGTGCGTGATGAAGTTTGCGGACGTTCAGCATTTTGCGAAGGCCCGGTAAAGCCATCCGGCCGGGTTGAGGGGTGCGAATATAAGTTCCGGGTTTTCTCAAGGCTGTGTGGATTTGTCTAACAGAAAAGCTATCATCTCATTCTGACAATCTTACTCTCCCCTGTTTCATTGGTCTATTTCCGAACCTAAATGGAACGAAAACCGGAACCATGTTGAGTCCGTCATCTGATATTTGTCAAAAATAATGCCTTATGCGTCATAAACGTTTCCCGAGCCTGTTTATAGTCAGCGGGGGAGCCAATGTCCAGCCAATATCCAGGATGTTGATGCACCCTGGGAGACTTTCCTGAATCAAGCAGTTTTCTGAACAATGCATCGAACCCCAGCCGTTTCCCTGTTTCCATTCGCGCCAGTGCCTCTCTTGACACCATGTAAATCCCCATGTTGACGAGCTCAGTGCGGATTGGCTTCTCTTCAAAGCCTGTCATTTTGCCTCGCTCATCCATTCTCACCACGCCGTAGTCGCTTTCGTATTTCCTCTGACAGACCCCTACGGTGAGCGTATTACCCTCAGCCACATGTTTGTCCCAGAACCCTGAAAAAGATAAGTCTGTCAACACATCTGCATTCATCACCAGAAAGCGATTGGGCAAGTCCCGCACCTGTAATACGGGACCAAGCGTGCCAAGCGCTTCCCGTTCCAGAGAATAGTCAATCCTGACTCCCCAGTTCCTCCCATCTTGAAAATACTGCTGGATCACTTCTGCCTGATGATTCACGCACAGGGTCATGTGGCTGAATCCGTCCCTCACCAATTGCTGGACAATGATTTCCAATATCGGGCGATCTTCCAGTGGCATCATGGGTTTGGGCATTTCCAGGGTGTAGGGCCTCAGGCGCACCCCTTGTCCTCCGGCCAGAATGATCGCTCGTTTAGACATGATAATGAGTTGGAAGGTATCCACCCTGGTCAAGGTGTTGTATAAACCATGGTATTGTTTGTTTCAATCCATGCTCCAGGCTGGTTGCTGGTTGAAAGCCTGTGTGTTGACGAAGTAAGCTGTTGTCACCACAGAGGCGCTTCACCTCTGATTTTTGCGGACGGACCCTTTGAGCATCTTGGACCACAGGCACCTTCGTATGCATCATTTCCTGAACGATGTTGACCAGTTTCTTCATTGATACTTCCTGACCAGTACAGATATTGACGGCCTGCCCCAGAAGAGCATCCACCCCAGGAAGCCGGCATAATGCTTCACAGGTGTCCTGGACAAACACCATATCTCGGGTAGGGCTCAAATCGCCCAATACCAGGGAATCCGTGCCTTTACCCAGCTGCGTGATAATGGTAGGAAGAATGGCTCGAGTGGACTGGCGCGGGCCATAAGTATTAAAGGTGCGAGCTACGACCACAGGAAGATCAAATGCAGCGAAATAACTTCTCACCAGTGCTTCGGCACCAATTTTTGATGCGCTATATGGAGATTGGGATTGAAGGGGATGAGACTCTGAGATCGGCACTTGCCGTGCAGTGCCATACACCTCGCTGGTGGACATAAAAATCATACTGCTTTGATGCAGACGGCATGCTTCCAGCAGATTGAGGGTTCCGTTAACATTGGTTGCGACATAAGCATCAGGCGACTCGTAGGAATAGGGAATCCCGATAAGTGCTGCCAGATGAAAGACGATATCTGTCTCTGCAACCCATTTCATACAGGATCCGGCATCTCGAATATCACCAGCAACAATTGTCAAATTTGGGTTTACGATGCCATTCATCCAGCCCCAATCCTGCTGCGGGTGATACCAGACCAGGGCTTTCACCAGGGCCCCTTTGTCCAGCAGTGTATCCACCAGGTGAGACCCAATGAATCCATCGGCACCTGTCACTAGAATTCGTTTTCCCCGAAAATCAATCATTCAAGCACACAATTGCCTCCATCTTTTGGCGGGATGGCTTTAGTTAAGAAGCTTAAACCTAAGCAGCTCTCGTGAAAAAAATCAACAATTATGGATTTGTCTGTCATATTTTTCCCTGCGAATCTTCCTACCGACCTGCCAAATCGCCTCAAAAAGTCCTACCTTTAAATCTAATTTAATGGTGAATCAGCTGAATAATAAGCCATGGCCAAACAAAAAAGAGGATTGGGGCGAGGTCTTGATGCATTACTACCCTCAGAGGCACCAAATCAGGCAACTTCCGCAGCCACTTCGGTCGGCTATGTGCCAGTTTCGAAGATAGAAATCAACCCCTTCCAGCCCAGGCAGGAGTTTAACCAGGAAGCGCTTGAAGAGCTGGCCGATTCTATCAGGGTACATGGGATCATTCAACCCCTTACCGTTCGAAAAGTCTCAGAGACTGAGTATCAGCTGATTGCCGGCGAACGTCGCCTCAGAGCCTCCAAGCTTGCCAAGCTCAAAGAAGTACCTGCCTACATCCGCACAGCAGATGACGAGCAAATGCTCGAAATGGCCCTGATTGAGAACATTCAGCGGGAAGATCTGAATCCGATTGAGGTGGCGCTTTCATACCAACGCCTGATTGATGAATTGGGAATTAAGCAAAGCGAAGTAGGAGATAAGGTTGGGAAAAAAAGGGCTACCATTACCAATTATCTCGGTCTGCTGAAGCTCCCGGATTCTGTGAAAGTGGCGCTTCGTGAAGGGGAAATCACTACCGGCCACGCCAAAACCCTCCAGAATATCAAAGATCCGGTGTTGCAGCTTCACTTGTTTCACGATATCAGGGACAAATCACTTTCTGTTCGTCAGGCAGAAGAACTCGCAAGAAGGTTTAAGGAGCCTTCCAAAGAGAAAGCGGCAAAGAAAAATTCCAGCTCCGGACAGCAACTCCATCTTGACAAGATTGCCAAAGATCTTGAAAACCGATTTGGGAACAAGGTCAAACTCAGCCAGCAGGTATCCGGCAAAGGCGAAATTGTCATCAGCTACAGCTCCAATTCCGACCTTGAGCGCATCCTGGATCTCATTGGAGATTAATGCGTTGAGACAACCGACACAGGCCTTTGGGACACTTTGGGTATGATGAAGCAATCGTGTGTATTTGCAGGACTAATAATACTTGGCTTCTGGGTACATGGTCAGGTAGATTCTTCTGATGTGGTCATTCAACCCGACTCATCCACCCGTTCTGTCCCCTCCTGGTTTGTGGATTCCAGCAACATTAAGTCTCCTCCCTTTTATGTCAAATCCTGGGAGTATCTGGAAGAAGAATGGATTCCAGAATTATACGAAGAAGACGAGCGCCTGAAGCTTCTCATCAAAATCCCCTGGCGTGAGGATGTGGTGGTACCATATTTTCCGAAGGGTCTTCTTCCGGCAGAAACCCCGCCTCCCTACGAGCCAGAAGTTGCCTGGCAACGATCAGCCATTTTACCTGGTTTGGGACAGATCTATAATGGGGCTAGTTGGAAAGTACCGATATTCTGGGCTGGCTATGGCGCTGCCGCCTGGTGGATCAACTTCAATCAATCACAGTATCAGCGCTTTGGCAGAGCCTTTCTCTGGGCCGTAGATAATGATCCCAATACCTCTGATCTGGAACTCTCCCAGCGCTATGATAGCCAGGGCCTGAGAAATGCCAGAAATGAGTACCGGCAGGCCAGAGACAACGGCATTCTCATTCTGCTTGGCTGGCATGGCCTCCAGATTATCGAAGCGTACGTCGATGCCCACCTGAATGACTTCGACGTCTCAGAAGATCTTTCTCTACAGTGGAAACCTATCGTCGATGGAGACGGGTTTGGCCTTTCCCTAAGGTTCTAAACTGTTTAAATTGAAGAAAATCTCATCTGCCTCCCTCAGCATCCGAGATAGTTTCCTTCTCTCATTTACTCAAACAAAAACGCCTCAGCTTTCGCTGAGGCGTGTAAAAAGGACGGCGTCGACCTACTCTTCCATCCCGATACATCGGGACAGTTCCATCGGCGCTGGTTTCTTCATGCGTTGGGGGGACACCAAAAACGCCTCAGCTTTCGCTGAGGCGTGTAAAAAGGACGGCGTCGACCTACTC
>CAZLKP010000222.1:2970-8046 GCA_964560095.1 uncultured Bacteroidia bacterium | reverse complement strand
AATACACAGACTTTGGTCGTCTTCTTGGACAGACAGCCCGGTTATTGTCTAACCGGATCAATTTTGCCTTTCGCCGTGCCGGCTTCGATCTCACCATTGAACAATGGAGCATTTTGTCAGAACTTACCACCCACGACGGGGTAAGCCAGCAGGTTTTTGCTGATAAAAGTGCCAAAAACAAAGCCAGCATCACCAGCCTGATCAATAATCTGGAAAAGAAAGGGCTTGTGAGCAGAAAGCCCGACAAAGATGATCGCCGGTCAAATAAGATCTTCATAACAGACAGCGGCAGGAATGTGGTAAAAACCTTGGCTCCTGTTCTCACTGAAACCTTTGAAATGGTGCTCGATCCCATTCCTGAAGACGAGATCACGGCAGGGATAAATATGATGCACAGGCTGGTGGAAACTCTTCAGATTGATCATTCTTTGGTTTCCTGATTTCTTCTGGCGGTTTGGAGCGGAAATCGGTACCTTTCTGAAAAAAGGAACTACTGGTATGTTTTTTACCCGATTTGTCATTCCACTTTTATTTGTCGCTGCCGTGATTCTTGGCGGGTACTGGTTATGGAATACCATCCGTACTTTCAGAATCCGTCGAAGCGTGTCAGGAGCCCTTCGCAGGCTGGAGGAAGAATATCTCGACTTCATGACTGAGCGCGAACTGCTCGCCGATTTGCAGGACAAATCCCTGGCAGAAGCGAAAGATGCTGTGATGAGCGATGCCTTGACCATTCTTCGCCCACACATAGATGCCCTGCTCGGCACGCTCGAATCCATCCCTACTCAACAGATGCCCAAATTTGTGAACAGTGACCTGTTTCCCAATATTCTCTCAGCCTACCGAAATATCTGGACCGAATCTCAGTCCGATGCCGGATTCGATACAGATGACCGGAAGATGTTCCGGCAAGCTATGTCTGATGCTATGTACGCAGACCTTTCCAGACGTATTCTGATGCTTCAAACTGGTGCCGCATTATGAGATTGCATGGTTTGCTGATCATAAGTGCCCTCCTGATCATATCTTCCTGCACTGAAAGCACTCAATCTGATTCCCAATCATTTGAAGATGCAGGTTCCGACATGGCTTGGTTCGATATACAAGGTCACCGGGGGTGCAGGGGGCTCTTACCGGAAAACAGTATCCCAGGCTTTCTCAAAGCCGTCCAACTCGGTGTCACAACGTTGGAACTTGATGTGGTCGTGAGCCGGGACTCAATGGTGATCGTGTCACATGAACCCTGGTTGTCGTCAGTGATTTGTATGGATCCAACAGGAAAACCGGTCGAAGACCACAGCGAAAAGTCCTGGAATTTGTTTCAGATGACGGCTGCTGAAATCCGGAATTGTGATTGCGGATCTCGTGTACACCCTAGGTTTCCGGAGCAGCAGCCAATGTCTGTGTACAAACCTCTGCTCAGTGAGGTGATCGAGACAGTAGAAGTTTATGTGGATGCCAATCGCCGATCAGCAATCCGTTACAACATTGAGATTAAGTCTGATCCCCGTGGCGATCATCTGTTTCATCCAGAGCCAGAAGCATTTGCCCGGCTGGTTCTGGATGTGATTCGCGACAAAGAAATTGCAGAGCGGGTGACCATTCAGTCGTTTGATATGCGGCCATTAATTGTTCTGAATAATCAGGCTCCAGACATAGATCTCGCAATGCTGGCCGGAGGCGAGTCGAATAAGGACTCACTCATGACTGAACTAGGATTCATTCCCACTGCCTATAGCCCCAATTTCTCCTTGGTGAATCAGAACCTCAGGAGCTGGACATCTGAACTGGGCATGGCACTTATTCCCTGGACAGTCAATGACACAGCAGATATGCACCGGATGATCGACATAGGTGTCGATGGCATCATCACCGATTATCCGGACCGGTTAATCCAACTGATGGATTCTTATTCCTTGAAATAATTATGCCAATCATGGATGCCATTTTCAAAAAGCTCAACTACAAGGGGCAAAGTCCGGTTCTTGTTCTCAAATACCCCTCCAGCTTCTAGCTCGCCCTGGATGAAATGCAAACCGAAACAGCCATTCACCAACAAGCCGAGCAGGAAACCTACACCTTTATACTGGGGTTCGCCGAGCCATCTGGAGACCTTCATGAATTAATGGAATACTTGGCCCAGCGCCTCGACGGAGATGGGTTGCTCTGGATCGCCTACCCAAAAAAATCATCAAAAGCCTACAAATCCGATATTAACCGGGATTCGGAAGCTTGGCATGTCTTTTGAAAACACGGATATGAGCCGGTGAGGCGGGTGGCCATTGATGCATACTGGTCAGCCCTTCGATTCCGGAAGATCGGGTTTATCAAAACCATGAAGCGCAGCAACAGCATGGCAATGAGCCACAAGGGCAAAAAGCGCACATCCTGATTTTGATTCGTTACAGAAACTTAACTCCCAGCTCGAATACAGATCAAACGACCGAAGCATCTTGAGATTGTCAAGGTTAGGATTCCTTGGTTAGGTTCTTTCTGCTTCCTCATACATCTCGCTCTGGCCGAAGACTTCCATCTTCGGCCACTTTTTTTTGAAACCTAAATCAGATAATTCTGTTTAAATCTTTAAGTGGAATTGTAACCACTCTTCGCACAACAAACAAAAAAGACCAAGTTCTCCAGCCATGGTTCAACGATTGATCGTCGTGATCTTTATCTCCCTCCTCATTGCCATTATCCTAAGTCCGTAACTCCCCTCTATCTTTGTAGCTTCATATCACTGACCGGGAATTCTGTTCCAGGCCCCATCTTCATTTATATGGATCTGTTTATCGAACTGATCGGTTTCACAGCTGCTGCTCTCACCACCATTGCCTTTTTTCCCCAAGTGATCAAGATCTGGAAAACAAAATCTACCCGCGATTTATCGCTCGGATTGTTTCTGATCCTAACCACCGGCGTTTTGCTATGGCTGATCTACGGAATACTGATCACCAACTGGCCCATTATTGTGGCCAATTTCGTTACCCTGATTCTCACGGGTTCTATCCTGTTTTTCAAGCTGAGATTCAAATGAAAAAAGGCACCAACCCGTGAGGGTCGGTGCTTCAGGTATTGATTGGGCGTACAATTTTTAGATGGCAATTCCGAGGGTAAAAGACACATTGTGATTGATACCTTTAATGGGGATGAAAGATGCTTGATTGACACTTTCATACACGCCGGTTTTGAAGTTGTCGTAGGTAGCATCAAACTCTACCCCAACCCGCAGGATTTTCAGAACTTTGATATTAGCTCCAAAAAGCAGACCAAGCCCGGTACGCATGTTTCCGTTTGCAATATTCTGATAGTTGGCATTCAAAATATCATCTTCACCAACAACGACAATCGGGACAAATGCACCGGGATAAATATCAAGTGCCCCAAGCATAAAGTGCTTTTCGAAGCCAATGACTCCTCTCAGGTCCTGGCGGCGGGCAGAATAGTTGGTCTGAACGCCATCACCGACCGTATATTCCAGATTATCAACACCTACACCAGCGCGCCATGCCCATTTGTTTTTGGTGTAATAGCGGGCATTCAGTCCCAGTGTGGTACTGCCACCATAGTCAACCATGGTGTTGCCGGAGCTCACATTGTCCATGTTGAAGGAGCTGACATTGGCTGTGAGGCTGACGCGCTGGGCCTGGAGCTGAGCGGAAAATCCCATAATGAGCATAATCAGCAAAGTGGAGAGATATGTGGATCGTTTCATAACCTTGGCGTTTCGTTATTTTGGTTTGGTATGATTAAGAAACGCCGCTTAATGAACGAGGGATACAAAAAAACTCTCCCGATGAGCAAGCGTGCGGATCGGGAGAGCAAACGTGAAAAAGTGAGGAGTGATTATCCCAACATGTCCACACTTCGCTTCACAAATTCTGTTAAGTCTTTGCCTTCCAGCATGTTTTGAGACAAGAGTGCCAAATCCACCAGCTGCCTGGCCATGGCTTCGTGATCGCCTTCGCCTGTGAGTTTTTGTACAGACGGATGACCAGTATTGATGACGAGGTTGAATGAATCGGGCATATCCATGCCCATTCCTCCTCCACTGATCGCAGCCATCTCCTTCATGCGCCGCATGAATTCCGGCCGTGTGATGAGCACCGGCAAATCTTTGTCGCTGAGCCTGTCCAACTGAACCGCCATGTGATCGCCAGGCTTCACCTTGTCAAACAGCTCCTTGAGTTGATTTTGATGCTCCTCAGGTAAGTCAGTGGGCGATGCCTCTTCATCTTCTTTTTTATTTGGAATCAGTTTGTCCAGCGTGTCGCTATCCACACGCACCCATCGGGTTTTCTCCAGCTTTCGCTCCAGGTGTTGCACAAAGTGATTATCGAGGACGCCGTCCATCAGCAACACATCGTAATCGCGTTCCTGTGCAGCGTGGATATACATATCCTGGGCTTTGCGATTCTGTGCATAGAGATAGACTACACTGTCATTCGCGTCTGTCTGATAGGCGGCAATTTTTTCCTGGTATTCGTCCAGCGTAAAGTGATTGCCGTCCACATTGCTGAGGAGGGTGAAGTCCCGGGCTTTTTCGTCGAATTTCTCGTCAGTGATCATTCCATATTTCACAAATGTGGAAATGTCGTTCCACTTCTCTTCAAAGGAAGCCCTGTTTTCGGTGAAGATCTCGTTCAGCTTATCGGCTACTTTCCGAGTAATGTAGCTGCTGATTTTCTTTACGTTAGGGTCGCCCTGAAGATAGGAGCGGGACACATTGAGTGGAATATCCGGCGAATCAATGACCCCCTGAAGCAACATCAAAAATTCAGGGACAATGTTGCTGACCTCGTCAGTGATAAACACCTGCCGGGAGTAGAGCTGAATGTTATTGCGCTTCGGATCAAGATCGGGGCGGATCTTCGGAAAGTACAGGACGCCATTCAGGGTAAAAGGATAATCCACGTTGAGGTGAATCCAAAATAGCGGCTCCTGCTCATAGGGATACAGTTCCCGAAACAACGCCTGATAATCCTCATCTGTCAGCTCGGCCGGAGCTTTTCGCCAGATCGGATCGGGATTGTTGATGACTTCTTCACCAAATTTGATTTCGATCGGCAAAAATCGGGC
>CAZLKP010000222.1:0-2960 GCA_964560095.1 uncultured Bacteroidia bacterium | reverse complement strand
CGGGCATATTTATTCAGAATTTCCTGAATGCGAGCTTCTTCCAGGTATTCTTTGCTGTCTTCATCCAGATGAAGAATCACATCCGTTCCGCGGGTGTCGCGCTCCGTTTCATCAATCTCATAGCTGGTGGTCCCATCACAAATCCATTGTATTGCGGGAGCATCCTGATAAGATTGGGTAACGACTTCCACTTTTTCCGCCACCATAAAGGCAGAATAAAATCCCAGACCAAATTTTCCGATGATTTCATCTCCTTTTCCGGCGTCTTTGTACTTTTTCACAAATTCCTCTGCCCCGGAAAATGCCACCTGATTGATGTATTTCATTACCTCCTCTTCGGTCATCCCGATCCCGCGATCGGAGATGATGAGGGTACCAGCTTCCTTATCAATTTTCACTTCTATGGTGAGGTCACCCAACTCTCCTTTAAATTCTCCACGGGTAGAGAGCACTTTCAACTTTTGGGTGGCATCAACGGCATTGGACACCAATTCCCGCAAAAAGATCTCCTGCTCCGAGTATAGAGATTGTTTGATGATGGGAAAGATGTTTTCGGTGCTGACTGAAATCGTTCCGCGCTGCATATTGGTTGATGTATGAATGATGGTTTTTTAACAAATACTCTCATCAATAAGATTTGCAAAGAGGGTGCCTGATACTACCTAGCAAGAAATGCCTGCCATCTTGTCAGATTGATTCGGGATGTTGACAGAAATACCTGGAAGATGCATGAAGAGAAGCTGTTTTTTTCTCCTGTAATCTTCTCCATGTTCATAATGAACATCACGGAAGCCTCTGGAAAGACCTCAGTGGAAAGGGAAAAAGTATGTATTGGGATTTTAGTATCAGCTGGATGAAAAGCCAGGAAAAACCGTCTGACTAGACCTTTTTTCCCAGTCGTTTAAATCGATATCCCTCATTAGCAAGAGATTCCAAAACGACAGGAAGCGCCTCCTTCAATCTCGGCCAGGCTTTCCAGCTATCGTGAAACAGAATAATGGATCCAGGAGAGGCATGTTTCAGGGCAGTCATCGCTACCCGATTCGGACTTCGGGTCCTGTCAAAATCTCCGGTGATCACATCCATCATTACGATGTTGATTCCCCTCCTTAACAATGGCTCGGCCTGGGCTTTGGAGATCCGCCCGTAGGGTGGGCGAAATAATCGTGGCCGCTTTCCGGTATATTCTTTGAAAACTTGCTGGCAACCTGCATAATCACGCAGGTAAGCGTATAGGGAAGTTTTTTTTCCATTCATATGGGTCAAAGTGTGATTGCCGACCTCATGCCCTTCGTCGATCACTTGATGAGCCAGTTCCGGGTATTTCCGAATTTGGTCTCCGACCATAAAAAAGGTGGCTTTTGCCTGGAAATTTCTGAGTTGGTCCAGCACCCATGGAGTAACTTCCGGCGTAGGTCCGTCATCAAAAGTGAGATAGACTTCCTGTTCTTTCGTGTTTACCTTCCAAAGGTACTCTCCCATTCTCCGCTGAATCATCCCTGGAATATGTGTCAGATACATGCCTTTTTTCCATAATCGAAGATAAATGTACGGGACTACTGGTAGAAAAACAGCAGAACGACATCTTTTCTCTAGCAAACACAGATTTTGAGATTTGCTCAGAAAAATAACTTCGGCGCCAGCGCCAGCGCCTCCCGCCAGGCCTCCATGTTGAGTATCGGCATTGCGTCTTTTTCCTGCAAAAAACTCATTAGACTCTCTGTCGAGATGTTTCCCACCAGATCGTCTTTGGCAAAGGGGCAGCCACCGAATCCATTGGCAGCCACATCAAAACGGCGACAACCTGCCTCCCAGGCAGCGGCCAGTTTTTCCCTACGCTGCTGCGGGGTAGAATGAAAATGTGCGCCAATCGTCATCTCCGGAAATCGTGGGATAAGCTTCCCGAATAACTCCCCGATCACACCCGGCACCGAATTGCCGACGGTATCTGCCAACGCAATATGTGTGATCCCCATCTCCGACATCTTCTCCATCCATTCTTCCACTATCTCCACACTCCATGGATCGCCATAAGGATTGCCGAATCCCATAGACAAATAAACCAGTAACGTTTTGCCTGACCGCTCACACAATTCCCCGATTTCCTGCACCAGCGGAACGGATTTTTGGATACTCCTGCGTGTATTCCGCTGCTGAAAAGTTTCAGAAATCGAAAATGGATAGCCCAATACGTCAATTGGCTCACATGCGCAGGCATCCTCTGCGCCACGTCGATTCGCAACAATCACCAGAAGCTTTGACGACTTTTCGCTCAGGTCCAGGCCCGTGAGCACTTCCGCAGTATCGCGAAGTTGAGGAACCGCCCTGGGCGACACAAAGCTGCCGAGGTCGATGGTGTGGAAACCCACCTTCAGCAGGAGATTGAGATAAGCAACTTTTTGTTCAGTCGGGATAACATGCGCAAGACCCTGCATGGCATCCCGGGGACATTCGACGATTTGAATCACGGAGAAATGGTTGGGTAGAACATAGGAACCGCGGAACAAAGAAATGAGGAAGAAATCTCCTATTCAAGAACCAGAGAAAGGTAGAAAAATAATCAGCTCTTCCAGAACTCTCCTGATTTCGGATAAGCGGTATTGACCATTTTTACCGAGGGCAAAGGCACACACTTGCGCGTCCTAGGGCAGGGAAATAGCCACATCGCCATGCAATCGGCCACTATCGGCGGCTTTTTTTCCGTCAGCGTCTGGAATAAAAACAATTGAATGGTCAGACATCCAATGGGAAATTTATAAAAAATGATATTTTCCACCTTCATTCACCTCAACCCCACCCACACATGTCCGACAGACAAGAATACGCCAGTGGAGCATTGACCGTTTCGGTCCACAATCAGATCAAAACAATTTCTCTGAATCAGCCTAAGAAAAAAAATGCTGTCAACCAAGAAATGTCACGAGCGTTGCTGGAGGTGGTGAAAGAGACCGAAACGGACG
>CAZLKP010000221.1:2587-8059 GCA_964560095.1 uncultured Bacteroidia bacterium | reverse complement strand
GGATCTCTTTGTCAGAGGACAACGCGTCTTTACCAAGACCTGAAGAAAGAAGGCCCACATCAACGGATGCTCAGGTAGCAGAACTGAATATGCTGCTCGAAAACATTTATTTTGATCATAGCAGTTATGAGCTCACCAATGATTCCTATGTCGTATTGGATAAGGCTGCAAAAATCCTCAAAGAGCACCCGGACCTGAAACTCCAGGTGATGGGGCATACAGACAAATCAGGAAATGAACGAGACAATATCGTTCTCTCCATCCAGCGCGCCTATAAGGTGAAATATTACCTCGTGTATGAGAAGCGTATTCCCATGTCTCGCATCACCTCAGATGGGTACAGCTCCGTGGAACCGGTTGGAACAAATGATACCGAGCAGGGCCGCGCAATGAACCGCCGAGTAGAGTTTCAGCTCATGAAAGGTCCGGCGAACAGCAGTGGCATTTCTCCAGGCCAGGGAAACCGATAAGAAAATCAATCATTGAATGAATCTGTGTTTGTCATCCCGCTTCTGGCGAAATGATTTCTTTTGTGGCTGAGCCTGATGCCAGGATCCGGTGAAAAATGCTCTCCGAATATGTGGACCAATAAGCAATTTTATTTTGATAGGTTCGAAAGGCTTCATGGACCTTGTGGGATTGAGGATCCGAGCTGATCATGTCTTTTAACACTTCCCTGGTTGTCTTTTTGAGACGAATCAGTACAGAATCGGGGAATACCCGTAACTGTACACCTTCTTCCTGCACCAGTCTTTTGAGGTATTTGCTGTTTTGGGATTCAAATTCTGATATGGTAAACACATTTTGCCAGGAAATGGCGGCACGCAAAATTTCCTGAAGATCTTGAGGGAGAGTTTCAAAGGCAGATCGATTGACAATGGTTTCCAGCGTCGTGCCTGTTTCGTGCCACCCGGGATAGTAGTAGTACTTCGCGATTTTGTGGAACCCCATCAGGTAGTCGTGGTAAGGGCCAATCCATTCCGTCGCGTCGATTACGTTTCGCTCCAGGCTTGTGTAGAGCTCCTGCCCAGCAATGTTCATAGCGGTGGCACCGGCTGATGAGATGACCTTCCCACCCAGTCCTGGCATTCGGATTTTCAACCCCTGAAGGCTTTCCATCGTTTCGATTTCTTTGTTAAACCATCCTCCCATCTGCACACCGGTATTCCCACTTGGAAACGGAAGTATGTCAAACGGTGCATAAATCTCATTCCATAATTCCTGCCCGCCACCTCTGACAATCCAGGCATTCATTTGCTGTGCATTCATCCCGAAAGGCACAGAAGCGAAAAACTGAGCAGCCTTGATTTTTCCTGCCCAGTAATAGGCTGCGCCGTTTGCCATTTGCACCGTGCCGTTGCTCACACTGTCAAATGCTTCGAGTGGTGGTAGTAGTTCTCCGCCGCCATATACTTTGATGCGCATGCGTCCGGCTGACATCCTTTCCACCATATCTGCAAAGAGTTGACATCCCTCGTGAAGAACCGGAAAATTAGGGGGCCATGTGGTAACCATCGACCATTCGTAGGATCGTCCACCAATAATAGAAGGGCCCTGGCTCCCGGCCAGTTTGCCTTTGTTCCAGCCCGGAGGACGGCACCCAGTGGCCGTGAGAGCTGCCGCTCCAACAGCTACAACCCCTTTTCGCAAAAATTCCTGTCGCTTCATAGTAGGAAATTGGCAATTTTCGTAGAGTTATCCATTTTTACCTGGGTTGAATAGAAAACTATGCATAAAACCCGGATGGTTTTTCCTTCGCATTCCTCTCTTCGACCTGTTCTTTGACTTGCGGAATTCCTCTCTGTCGTCTTCTTCAGGAAAAGATGGTTGGGTGGAATTTTTTTCTCTTGTTCAACCTTAATCCAAGGAATATGAACACAAAAACCCTGTGTGAGTCTTACTCACCATATGACCCCAAACAGCGATTGGAGAAGCTGTTTGGAGAGTTCGACAGGGTGCTGGTAACGTCTTCCTTCGGGACTACATCAGCCATCTTACTTCACCTACTTCACAAAGTGAAATCGGATGTTCCGGTGTATTTCATCGATACGATGTATCACTTTGACGAAACGTATGCCTACAAAGATCAGCTGGCTTCTCAATGGAAGCTGAATATAGTGGACGTACGACCGAAGGTCAATGAGCACATGTTTACCCGAACCAACTATACCTGGGCGCACCATCCCGATTCTTGCTGCTTCGTGAACAAGGTCATGCCGATGGAAGCCCTGAAATCCAGTCACGATGTCTGGATTTCAGGTATGCTGGGAGGGAGCACTGAGCTTCGTAAACACATGCCTTTATTTAAATGGGATGGGCAAATCCTGAGGTTTTATCCGCTTATTTCTATGGATGAGCAGGAAGCTGAATGGTACAAAGTCCTGCACGAGCTACCTGGTCATCCACTGGAAGACAAAGGATATGGCTCTGTAGGATGTAAGCATTGCACCTTCAAGGGAGCCGGACGATCCGGTCGCTGGGCTGGTAGCAATAAAAAGGAGTGTGGACTTCATATCCTTCGTGCCCAGACCCGACATTAATCAAACAAAAATAGCCCCAACACGCAGCATAGCGAGTTGGGGCTGTCTCTTTTTATATACCTACCTCCCCTACTCTACTTGGAATTTGGCATTTCCCTCTTCCGTCTGAAACAGATAGAGGCCAGCAGGCCAGCTGCTTACGGATACCTCAACGGTGTAGGGAGATGGGAATATTCCGCCTGACACAAGCTGCCCTTGCATGTTGACAATCGCCCATTTGCCTTGCACCTCTTCAATCTGGATGGATTGCCTAGCTGGATTTGGGAATACTGCGTACCTGCGCATCCTGGCCTCATCCAAGTTGGTGGCTGATTGTGTGGTAACGGTATCTGTGGTACCAGATTGAAGAACAAGCTTTAATTGGTCCTGTAAAATGGCAATGATTGTCATCTGATCGGCTTTCCACTCGCTTCTAACCGGAATGGTCCGGACAATCGTGATGGAATCTCCCGCAGAAGGAGGATTTATCGTGGCCCCCTCGGCCACCGTAAAGGCATCTCTGAGAACATGCCAGTGTTCATCTTCTCCATTTGGAGCATTATAGGCAAGGGTGTCTTCTACGTAGGCAATGAACAGGGAGGCGGAATTTTCCGAATGAGACGAAACAGCCTTTACGGTCACTTCAGCCCGCACGCTATCCTCGCCAATACGTACCTCCTCAATCCTGACGAAAAATGGCGTGGTTTGATTTAGGTGGGTAGTAAACAGACCTGCATCACCAAAATTAGCAGATGCAGGAGCCGTTTCACCCTGAATTACCAGCCTCGGCGTAGCTCCATAGATGTTGTAAAAGTTTGTTCGGCCATCGTTGTCAGAAGGGTTGTGCTGGTGAAGAATACAGGAAGGATATGGCGCACTGGGGTGAATGGAAAGCACCAAGATATCTGGATGGTTCCGAAGATTTTGCTTGAGGGATGGATTTTTGGAGGCACAAGTCGAACATCGTGTGTTGGTGAAATGCTCGGCAATGACTCGATTGGTCACCTGCGCCCGCAGGCAAAAGCCACCAAAGGCTGTCAGGAAGCTGAGAAACAAAATGGCATTTTTCATGGACATATGATGTTGGAATGGGCAGTAAGTTGGAAACAGAAGTTCACAAAAGTATCAATCCGGCGGGTTTACATCTCCTGCCGTCTGGATAGCTGAATTGAGGTAGAATTGATACAGTATCTCAACCCTGTAGGTTCCGGTCCGTCTGGAAAAACGTGACCCAGATGCGCGTCGCAGACATTGCACTGGACCTCTACCCGATGCATTCCAAAGCTCTTGTCTTCCACGTATTTGATTGCGTTTTCTTCGACAGGTTTGGTAAAGGAAGGCCAGCCGGTTCCGGACTCGAATTTGGTACCGGAATCAAACAGCTGGGTGCCGCAACAGCGACATTCGTATAGCCCAGGCTCATGAGCCTGGCAATACTCGCCGGTGAAGGCCCGCTCCGTTCCATGCTGGCGGGTAATCCGAAATTCGTCAGGAGACAGTAATTGCCGCCATTCCTCAGGGCTTTTCTCTATCCTCCGAAGTGGCTCGGGGTTGCCTCTTCTGGCGTATCCCAGTATAGTGGTCCAATTCCATTTCATGAGTAGAAACTAACAGTATTTGATTGTGGTCCCAAAGATCAGGGACATAACACTTGAACTTGTTATAATAAGTGTTACGGAAAGAGATTGTTGTCACGAACGAGACAAGCAGGCGATTCTCGCTACGAGTCTTCCCGTTCGGAGGTGTCACCTGGATGGTCGATGGCAGGAGGCATATCGTCATCTCCCTGTCGGTTGCTGGCCAGTTCGATGGCAGCATTCAATTCAAATCCAAGAAGCAGCACAATTGAGATGTAATAAAACCAGACAAGCATCACAATGATGGCTGCCAGGGACCCGTAAATTCTGTCATAATTGGCAAAATTGGCGAAAAAATAACGCAGAGCCCAGATGGCTATAACCGTTAGAAGACCGGCAATATTTGCCCCCGGCGAGAAGAGTTTCCAACGGGTGCGCGTAGCGGGGGCCAGGCGATATAAGGCCGCAACTAACAAAAAAACCGTTAACACCGTCAAGAGAAAGAGGACTCCGCTTCTCAAAAAAGATCCGAATTCATCGGGAAACTTTTGTTCACGGATCAACCAGGTCATCAATTGGGCCCATCCGATCTGAATGGTGACGGAAATAATGATGATTCCGCCCAGCACGAAAAAGATCATGAAGGCGGTCCCATACAGCTCCCAGAATCCTCTGCGCTTGAAGGCAGAATCATCTTTGGTAAATGCCTTCATCAGACCAATGATTCCGCGTGTGGCGCCCCACAGGGCCAGGCTTAGTCCCAGAATAAACAACCAGATGCTCGGAGGATTCGAGAAGTATTCTCCTACCTGCTTCTGGACCAGATCAAACCCTTCGTCTCCCAGGAATTGCTCTGGGAGAATATCTGTGATGAATTGGACAATTCCATCACGCAGCCCTTCAATAGGAAACCATGGGATGACCACAAAAACCAACAACAAAGCCGGAATGAGGCTGAAAAAAAACTGATAGGCAAGCGCAGATCCGATCAGGGTAAACTTGGGGTCATTGAGCCCGCGGAAAAAGAACCTGGCTACAGAATAGGCATCTATACCGCGATAGCCGGGAAAATGGATTTTCCTCATCCAGGCTACCAATTTGAGCCATTGCGTTTTCCACCAGTTTCTGTTTATGCTCATGCTTCCCAGTGTGAGGAAACTGCCTGAAGAATAAAGTCAGGAACCCGCACAGGTACCATCCTTTCCGCCTGAAAGAATGCCAGCCGAACTGCTCCTGTAACAAGAAGCTCGCCAGATTCATTCCAAGCTTCATATTGAGTCAGGAAGCTACTCCTGGGTAATTCCGGCAGGGTGGTCTTAATCGTGAGCAGGTCATCGTAGCGGCCAGGTTTTCGATACTTGATTGATAGATCAGCT
>CAZLKP010000221.1:0-2577 GCA_964560095.1 uncultured Bacteroidia bacterium | reverse complement strand
CTTCAATCGATTTGTAGGAAAGCCCTAGTGAGCGAATTAGCTCTACTCTTCCCACCTCGAAATATTCGGCATATTTGCCGTAGTACACGAAGCCCATCTGGTCAGTCTCACCATACCTTACCCGAATTTGGGTTTCATGGGCAATCATTCTACATCAAAGCTTGGATCTATCTCCTTTTTCCAGGCGAGCATCCCGCCCGTAAGATTTCGAGCACCTGAAAAACCCTGCCTCCGGAGATATTCTGTGATTCGGCCACTGCGACCTCCAGACCTGCAGATCAACACCAACTCCTGATTTTTAAGAGCGTTTAGATCAGAAATCTTGTTGGGAATGTCTCCCATAGAGATCTTTTCTACACCTGGAAGGTGTTGGATGTCCCATTCAAATGGTTCACGGACGTCGATCATGGTGGGGGGAGTTCCCTGATCAATTCTGTCCTTGAGTTCTTTGACACTGATATCTTCCATCTGCTTCATTTGTTATTTCCGGTATGAAAGTTAGGAGACTCTATCCCCCAAATCAAACATTGAAGCGGAAATGCATGATATCTCCGTCTTTGACGATGTAATCCTTGCCTTCAATTCCTAATTTCCCGGCTTCCTTTACCCCATTTTCCGAGCCGTAAGTCACTAAATCATCGTATTTCATCACCTCCGCGCGGATAAATCCCCGCTCAAAATCCGTATGAATGACGCCTGCAGCCTGAGGCGCTTTGGTGCCCTGCCCAATGGTCCAGGCACGAACTTCTTTTTCACCTGCAGTGAAATAGGTTTGTAACCCCAGCAAAGAATAAGCTTCTCGGATCAATACGCTAAGTCCAGGTTCTTCCAGACCCACCGTTTCCAGTAATTCCTGAATCTCCTCCGGGTCGTCAAATTCCTGTACTTGCTCCTCAAATCCTGCTGAAATCACCATCACGCGAGCATCTTCTCCTTTAATCGCTTCTTTCACCTGCTCCACATACTGGTTCCCATTCGGCAGGCTGCCTTCGTCTACGTTGCAGGCATACAATACCTTTTTTCCGGTCAATAGACCCAATTCAGCCACTACCTCTGCTTCCTCAGGGGTTACATCGATGGTTCGTACATTCTGTCCCTGTTCCACATGATGAATGTATTTTTCGACCACCGCCACCTGCTTTACGGCTTCTCTATTGCCCCCTTTGGTCATTTTTTTCGTCCGTTCCAGCTTTTTCTCAAGGGTTTCCAGGTCCTTAAACTGCAACTCTGTATCGATAATATCCTTGTCGCGGACAGGATCTACCCCCCCCTCTACATGAATGATGTTGTCGTCGTCAAAGCACCTCAATACGTGAATGATCGCCTCGCACTCGCGGATATTTCCCAGGAACTGATTGCCGAGGCCCTCCCCTTTACTAGCTCCCTTGACCAGCCCTGCAATGTCCACTATCTGGACCACGGTAGGGATGGTCTGCTTAGGATTAACCAGGTGAGTGATCATATCCAGCCGGGGATCCGGCACTGGAATCATCCCCACATTGGGTTCGATGGTGCAGAACGGATAGTTGGCAGATTCAGCTTTTGCAGAGGAAAGCGAATTAAAAAGGGTGGATTTCCCAACGTTGGGCAGCCCAACAATCCCACATTTGAATCCCATATGGCGTCTGTCGTTGAATGAAAGCCGATCAAAGCTAATAAGTTTTCCTTTGACTTGATAGGCTAAGTATTAAAAGAGTTGTTTATAACATAACGGTGTTATAATATTGAACACATGTAGAATATGGTTGGGAAAGCCGAACTTTTTTCTCAAATTCATACGATGGATCATTTGGAAGCCCATAAGGAACGGCGATTGAACGAAATCGCAGCTTTGAAGGTCGCTATCTTAACGGCAGCACGCACGCTGGCTAAACAGGAAGGCTGGACAAAAGTCAGCATTCGCAAAATTGCCAGAGAAATTCAATACACCCCGCCGGTTATTTATGAGCACTTCAAAAACAAAGAAGCCATTCTGATTGAATTGGAGGGATATGGATTTCGGCGCCTGAAATTCACCCTGGATGATGCGACACAAACCTCCTCCCCTCCCCTTGCCCGTTTGATTGCCATGTCAGAAGCCTACTGGGAATGGGCCTTTGACCACAAGGAATTGTACGAAGTCATGTTTAACCTTGATGGTGTGCGGTGTTCTCAGCCTAATACACAGGCAATCAAGGAATGCGGGAAGCCTATTGCTGATGTATTGAAGGAGTTACATCTGTTTGATAGCGGGATTGATGAGTTGTTTTTTAACTGGTGGTCGATTATGCATGGCCATGTTTCGCTGATTCTTTCTGGGCAAGTAGCTGGCATGTCTGACAAGCTGAAAACGTACATGAAAGCAGCCGTGACGCGATTGGGGTAAAAGTCCAAAATAACGATGTTAGAAAATATATCTTATGATTTTTGTACGCTTTTTCCCCTGGCGAAAACCTTATCATGTATCAGTCGTTTAGATGTTGATGGAAACTAAAGGATACGTAAAAGTTTCCATCGTTTTGTGCCGCATGTAAGAAACAAATGGAAAGTCAGGAGAGAATTTTGGAAGCTGCTACTGAGCAGTTTATGACATATGGG
>CAZLKP010000220.1:0-8065 GCA_964560095.1 uncultured Bacteroidia bacterium | reverse complement strand
GGCAGCATCCTGAATATTTGTTCGGGTTCCGATGGTGATTTTACCGACGTCGCCCCGGATGACGGCTTGGTACCAGATGCTGCTGTCAGCACCGATGGTCACGTCACCCACGATGGTGGCGTTTTCTGCCAGCATGGCTGAGGGATCAATCATGGGATTGATTCCATCGTAGGATTTAATCAAGGCCATATTCGGTTCGGTAGTGTAGGAAAGAGTCGATGATTTCGTCCGTGGTCAGGGATGCATTCACCATAAAAAAGCCAATCCCATCTAGAAGGGTGCAAAGCACTTCTCCATGTTCGTTTTTCTTGTCGTTTTGCATCCGCTTCAACAGCATCTGATCATCGCGCCGATGGATCGGAATCTCCGGGAAAAACCGATCCAGAAAATTCTTGATTTCACGATAGTCTTTGGGATAAATCAGGCCTTTCTTCATAGAGAGGTAGGCTTCCATGATTATTCCAGCAGCGATCGCTTCTCCGTGTTGAAACGGATTGTGGCGATCGAGAAATTCACTCTCCAAAGCATGGCCAAATGTGTGTCCGAAATTAAGCGATTTGCGGGCGCTCTGTTCAAACGGATCCTTCTTCACAATCCCGGCTTTGATTTCCACAGAATGCCGGATGAGTCCCGATAGATCTGCCTCTCGTAGGGAAGTCGTTTCAAGAAGCCTGCGCCATGCTTCCCGATCTGCAATGAGGTGATGCTTGATCACCTCGGCAAACCCGGAATGAAGCTGGCGATCAGGTAGGGTCTCAAGAAAAACCGGATCAATATAAACGCCTTCGGGATTCGCAAATACGCCTATGTGATTCTTAAAGCCCTGAAAATCAATCCCGAGCTTGCCGCCCACGCTGGCATCCACCTGGGCCAGTAGCGTGGTTGGTACCTGTACAAAACGAATCCCTCGCTTGTAGGTAGAGGCAATGAAGCCACCCATATCGCCGACGACACCACCACCGAGATTGACCATCAATGCCTTTCGGTCTAAAGAAAGTGCAGTCATCCGATGCCATACCTGTTGACAGGTGTCAAGGGTCTTGTGGACTTCCCCTGGCTTGACCACCTCTACCTCATGGTCCGGCAAATGGGCCTGTAGTTTTGAATAGCAGGAAAGAAAGGTGTTTTCGTCTGCCAGGACGAAAACAGCTGACGGATTCAACTCCCGAATCTCTGCTTCGAGCTGCGGTAAGGCATCTTTGCCGATAGGTGTTGGGTAAGGAAGCACACTCATTGAGCCTCAATCTCATATTCCCACAGCAGTTCCCCATCTGTATCGTACAGACTCAGCCGCACCTTGCGCTCCTGCCTCGGCCCCGTGATATCAATCAATCCAAAGTTGCGCACGCCCACATGAGACCCGTCAACCCGAAGGATGTTGGGCTCGTTCAAAGCATCATGCGGACTGGAGGTGAGGGGAGAAACGGTAAAATCGTACATCGCGATGCCGTCTTTCTCGTACAACGACAGCTCGGAGTGGTGGCGATCACCGGTGAGAAAAATCACATTCTCAATGCGATGGTCAACGATAAAGTCCATGATTTTCCTGCGCTCAGCCGGGGCCAGGTTGGCGTGGGTTTCATACATCTCGGCCGTGTTGAGAACCTGTCCTCCGATCAATACAAATTTGAATTTGGACCTGGAAAATGCCAGGGCGTCCAGCAGCCATTCCTGTTGTGCTTCTCCCAAGATGGTGGGCTCCACGTCCTCGCGATTGTTGGGGGTGCGGAAAGACCGGTTATCAATCATAAAGAAATCGGCATCTCCCCATTGAAAAAAGCTGGTGATGCCCCCGTTTCCGGGCAGTCCGTAGGTTGGATTTCCCCAAAACAACTCGAACGCCGCCCGTGTGGTACTTTTCATGGTGTAGGAGCGGTCACTGTTGTTGGGGCCGTAGTCGTGATCATCCCAGATGGCGTAGTTGGCCGTGGAGGCGAGCAGCGGTTGCATTTCGGGCACGTTACGGCTGTGGGTGTATCGATGCACAATCCCGGTGGTGGTGTAAAAATCCGGCTCTCGCAGATAGTTATTGTCCCCCAGCCAGAACATCATGTCGGGACGTTCTTCATAAATCGAGGTAAAAATATCATACTGGCCTCCATAGGGTGCACTCGGACGATCGTAAGTCGAGTCATTGATAAATGTGCAGCTCCCCAGAGCGATCTTCATGGCGGGAGGGTCCGTGCGGTATTGCCAAAGTGGAGGGGTTTTGAAGGTGAGCGGATAGTCAAGATTTACCACCTCGTCATTGAGCAACAACTGGTACACATATGTTTTTCCGGGTTTGACTAGGTCGCAGACAAAGCGGGCGGTGAATGCCTCTTCCTTTCTGGTCATGTAGGCATTTGTGGCAAAAACGGGCGCTCCATCCTCTTCTGCCTGATACCGAAACTGTACTTTGGCCTGCCCATTAGTCTGCACCCATAGCAGGGCCTCCCGCATATCGGTGTAGCCCACCATAGGGCCACTCAGCAAGGCATCAGACTCTGACTGGGCCCAAACCGGAAGCGCAGAAACCAACAAAAAAATAATCGTTGACAAAACTCTCATGATGGTAGAATATTGATTTGCTGACGAAAATAAACACAGTACATGAATTCATTGTAAAAAACCGGATTCGTGCCATTGAATCCATTGAATTAACTCGGCCACAGATAAGTGGTCCGAGGTAATGATCACTTTAGCCTGGTGGTACCATGGATGGCGCTCTTCCAGTTTGTCTTCGATCCAGCGTAAAAACTCCGATGCAGTTAAATGCCGTAGCAAGGGGCGCTCAGAACGGTTAGGCTCCAGTCTCCGGGCAAGTTCGCCGGGAGAAACATCCAAAAACATCGTCACCGCATGCGTATTCAGGAAAGAGAGGTTGTCGTGAAAACAAGGCGCTCCGCCACCGGTGGAAACAATGCTTCCGGGACTCGCTCGGAGGATGGTTTCTTCTAGTTTGGCCGATTCAATTCTTCGAAACTCGTCTTCCCCTTTCTGCTCAAATATCGACCGGATCGACATCGCCTCTGACAATTCAATCTGCTCATCCACATCCCAGAATGCCCGGCCGAGATCCCGAGCGGCACGACGCCCAAGCGTACTTTTGCCAGCACCCATAAAGCCCAGCAGCGCATATACCGGCGGAGACTGATCTAGAAAATTGTCCTGTTCGGTGGGATTAGCCATGGCAGATGTGAAATTCAATTACTATGTTACGGAAAATTGTACCGATGAACAGAATCGTACTCATACTCATTGGACTGACAATGGTCATGGCTGGTTGCCAGTCAGGCGACTCTCACAGCCACGCTGCCATGAAGCAGGAAATCGCAGAGTTGAAAGCGCAGCTCGAAGCAGCAGAATCTTCCCCCGCGCCAGGGCTTATTCACAATGTCTATTTCTGGCTGAAAGAGGACATCAGCGCAGAAGAAAAAGCTACCTTCATGGCAGGAGCCCGCTCTCTGGGCGACATTGAATCTGTTCAGGCCTTCTACATGGGGCCTCATGCCGACACCGAGGCCCGTGATGTGGTGGACCACAGCTATGATCTGGCGCTGGTCATCATGTTTGAAGATCAGGCTGACCAAGACGCCTATCAGGTAGATCAGATTCACCTCGATTTTATTGAGGCATCCTCGGGTGTCTGGACGGAGGTCAAGGTTTATGATGTAGCAATCGAATAGTGCTGTTCTCCCAGGGAGATGCTTCCGTCTGAACTCGCAATGGTCACGCGCACCTGATCTCCATCCTGAAGATAATGGCTTTCTTTGGCCAGGGTTTCCAGGAAGGCTGTTAGTCGTTTTTCTTCCGAAAACAACCACCCACCCAGGCGCTTCATGATCCCGCTTGGCAGGCGAATTTCGCTCATGGGGCCGCTACCAGTCATGACTAGGTCGCCCACAGATAAATCAATGTTGGCAGATAGCTCGAACAGGCTTTCGAATGGCAGTTTATGCCAATTTTTTGTGCTGAAAGTTTCTTTGATATCTCCGTTGATCCACATCTTCAGCTCGAGGTCGTTGAATTTTTTCCAATCCTCATCATCGGGTAGAAAAATTCCCGGTCCGGTGGGGCAAAAGCCACGATAGCTTTTGGATTGATATAACTGGCCGGCTGGCTCCTTCAGCAGCTGATCGCGAGCCGTAAGGTCAGAGCAAATCACCCAGCCTGCGACATACTGTCTGAGGGTGTCTTCTACGATCTCGGTAGGACGGTAAATATTTTTCCCGATCACAAGTCCTAAGGCAGCTTGCGCCTCAATCAGGAGACAGTTTTTGGGTCGGCGGATCGCTGTATTGGCACCGGCAAGGGCTGTTTCGTCTTTTCGAATGAAAAACGGAGGCATGGGTTTCTCCTTGCCATCTTCCGAGAGAAAGTTGTGACTCTGGCAAAGAATCCGGGCCGGTGCGGTCACCGGACAGAGCAAATTAACGTGAGAAAGCGGAATGCCCTGATCAGCATTCTGCTTTCTCACCTTGTGGATGTCCATCATGCCTGATTCAAGCACAGCAACCAGATCCGGATAGCTGTTTTCGAGGGAGAAAACCATCTCGTTTCGGAGCAACCCCCAGTCGATCTGGTTATTGAGTTCGTATCGGACAAGTGTGACACCCATAGGGATAATTAAATATCAAACTGAATGCCCTGCGCCAGCGGCAGGTCATCGCTCCAATTGATGGTGTTGGTCTGGCGTCGCATATAGGCTTTCCAGGCATCGGAGCCAGATTCGCGGCCACCACCGGTTTCTTTTTCTCCACCAAATGCACCACCGATTTCTGCGCCGGAAGTTCCGACATTGACATTTGCAATACCACAATCAGAGCCCAGGTTGCTCAGGAATTTTTCTGCTTCTTTCATGCTGTCGGTAAAAATGGCTGAAGAGAGCCCTTGCGGCACTCCGTTGTGCATGGCGATGGCCTCGTCGAGACCACTGTATTTCATCAAATACAAAATCGGAGCAAAGGTTTCCGTCTGCACCGTATCGTAGCTGTTCTGCGCTTCGACCAAAGCGGGGACTACGTAGGTTCCGGTGAGATTGTTGTTGCCTTGGACCACATTCCCTCCGAACAGGATGGTTCCGCCTTCGGCTTTGACTTTTACCAGGGCTGCCTGCATGTTTTCGACAGATCCCTTGTCGATCAGCGGTCCGATGAGGGTTTTCTCATCCATCGGGTGACCGATACGGTTTTCCACGGAGGCGTAGGCTTTCTGAAGTTTTTCTACCACCTCATCATAAATGGCTTCGTCGATGATGAGTCTTCGGGTGGACGTACAGCGCTGCCCGCAGGTACCCACAGCTCCAAACACGATAGCCGGAATAACGAGCTTCATGTCAGCGTGGCGAGAAACGATGATGGCGTTGTTACCGCCGAGTTCGAGGATGGATTTTCCGAGACGTTTGGCGACAGTTTCCGAAACAGACTTGCCCATTTGGGTAGAGCCGGTGGCAGATACCAGGGGTACACGTTTGTCTTCAGCCATCCGCTGACCGGTCTCCCGATCGCCGATCACGAGGTTGAAGATCCCAGCCGGGAGGTTGTTGTCTTCCAGAACCTTCTTGACGATGTTGATGCAGGCGATGCCAGTAAGGGGCGTTTTCTCGCTGGGTTTCCAGATAGATACATTTCCACATACAGCAGCGATCATGGCATTCCAGGACCAGACGGCAACAGGGAAATTGAATGCAGAAATGATTCCCGTGATTCCCACTGGATGCCATTGTTCGTACATCCGGTGATGATGTCGTTCTGATTGCATGGTAAGCCCGTAGAGCTGGCGGGACAGGCCGACGGCAAAGTCGCAGATATCGATCATTTCCTGAACTTCGCCGAGTCCTTCCTGGTAGATTTTGCCCATTTCCATGGTCACTAGGGCACCGAGATCTTCTTTGTGCTGGCGAAGGCCTTCACCGATCTGGCGCACAATTTCGCCACGCTGCGGGGCAGGCATGTCACGCCAAACGAAAAAAGCTTCTTGGGCTCCTTCGACGATCATATTATAGTAGTCGGCATCAGCCATTTGCACAGATCCAAGCAAACGGCCATCGGCAGGAGAGAGAATGTCGTGATATGGCGTTGAAGGATGGTGCCACTCATCGCGGCCATTGTGGATGACGGGATTTTTTTCTTCGATGTCAAGGCGTTGGAGGATGTCTTTGAGCTGCTGTTTGGGCAGTGCGGAGGCGGTTGTAAGCATAATAATGGGTCTATGATGGATAGGTCGGGATAAACGGACCGCGTTTCATGTTAAAAACAACAGAAAACGATCGGATTGTCCGGATCAACTTGCAATATGGCGAAGGATCATAAAAAAAGCAGATGAATCGTTCATTCATCTGCTATAATTGGCAAGAAAAAATGTTTCATCCAATGGCTAATTGATCCAAAACCTCCTCTATCTTTTCTCACGTCTCTGCATCCGATAAAATACCACTGTCCGCCTGTGGTTTTGATCAAGATTCCATGACGCCCAGGAAGAAAATACCTAAGCTCTCCGTCGAAACGAATGAATTAATATTAACTTAATCATATTCTCCCGGAAATCAGATGATACAGACCATTTCATCAAAAAATAAAATGATGTAACCAGCTGATAGACAGGCTTCTCAGTCACTCCCAAAAATATTTTACAAAAAAAGCACCCTGGAACTCCCGGAGTGCTTGCCAGGTTTATCAGAGGTGGATTTTACTCCTCCATCAATGCGACACCAGTCGCTTCAAAGGACAGTTCCACTTCAGGCTCTGTGTATTTTTCAGCAGCTTCTTCTTCTGTCATACCACCATCCACAGCGTAGTGTCGAAGGTCTTCGACGGAAGTCGTATCGTAGTAGGCTTTTCCCTGGATCACAGCTTGCTTGCCGGCGCAATCTTTCGGCACAAAAAAGCCGTAATCTTTAAACGTGACACGCATTTCCTGACCATCGGGGAGGGGAAGCTTCATCCAGCATCCTTTCATCTGGCAGGCAGCGAGCACTTCGCCACTTACCTGAACTTTGGCCAGTTCTATGTTTTCGCCCATCTGGCTGGCGAGCTCACCGGAAGCCACCGGTGTCGCAACAGCGAATTCTTCACCGAAAAATTCAGCCTGTACCTCGGCTCCCTTCTCCTGGCAGGCTGCCATTAGCCCCATCATCAGGAGAGAAATGAATAGCATTCTCATGAGTAATTGATTCAGATTATGCCGAAAAATAGGCATTAATTCCCCTCCCGACAATGATTTTTGATTGACCCCGATACCGGACTTCACCTGAACCCCGAAATCTTTGCCAAACAGGCGGATTAGAGCCGGGATAGCTGTAACTTTGCGGCAAAATAGGAAAGGTCAGATCGCTACCCTTTCAGAAGTCACATCGTCCGCGAAGCCAGACTGTCAGAACTTATTAGGAAAATCGCCTTCCATGAATCTGACCTTATCACATCACAAAGACTATGTCCCAACTCAGAAATATCGCCATCATTGCTCACGTCGACCATGGCAAAACCACACTGGTCGATAAAATGCTTCACGCCGGAAGACTCTTCGGCGACCACCAGGAGGTGGATGATCTCATCATGGATTCCAATGACCTGGAGCGCGAGCGTGGCATCACCATTCTCTCAAAAAATGTCGCGGTTCGTTATGGAGAGGTAAAAATCAACATCATTGATACCCCTGGTCACTCTGATTTTGGAGGGGAAGTGGAGCGTGTGCTCAACATGGCCGATGGGGTGCTCCTGCTCGTGGATGCCTTTGAAGGCCCCATGCCACAGACGCGATTCGTGCTGATGAAGGCCCTGAACTTGGGTCTTAAACCCATCGTGGTGATTAATAAGGTGGATAAGCCCAATTGCCGCCCGGATGAGGTGCATGATGCGGTGTTTGAGCTCATGTTTGAATTGGAAGCAACAGAGGAACAGCTGGATTTCCCGACCGTCTATGGATCGGCGAAAATGGGTTGGATGGGCCCCGACTGGAAGCAGCCCACCGACAGCATCGAATTTCTGATCGAAGAAATCATCAAGCATATTCCCGAACCGGAAGTTCGTCAAGGTGTGCCCCAGTTGCAGATCACCTCCCTCGATTACTCCTCTTATGTGGGCCG
>CAZLKP010000219.1:0-8080 GCA_964560095.1 uncultured Bacteroidia bacterium | reverse complement strand
TGCAATATCCTGTTCGTGTGTTACGATGACGACGGTGATCCCCCGGTTGTTGATATCGTGCAGCACCCGCATGACCTCGTGGCTGGTCGTGCTATCGAGGGCACCGGTGGGTTCGTCAGCCAAGATCATTTTGGGCTCAGAAATGAGCGCTCTGGCAATGGCCACCCGCTGCTTTTGCCCTCCCGAAAGCTGGTTGGGCAAATGATCAGCCCAGGGCTTGAGCCCTACCATATCCAGGTATTTTTCAGCCAGAGCATTCCGCTTTCTTCGGTTTACTCCCTGATAATACAGCGGCAGGGCCACATTCTCCATGGCGTTTTTGAACCCGATGAGGTTGAAAGACTGAAAGACAAAGCCGATAAACTGATTGCGATACTTAGCTGCTTTGGTTTCGCTCAGATTTTTGATCAAAGTCCCTCCAAGGGTGTAGGTCCCTTCATCATAATTGTCCAGAATTCCCAGAATATTCAGTAGGGTCGATTTACCAGAGCCCGATGACCCCATAATGGACACGAGATCTCCTTCCTCCACCACGAGGTTGATCCCTTTTAACACATGGAGGCTGTTTTGCCCGGACTGGTACGACTTGTGAATGTGTTCGAGGTGAATCATAGGAGAGCGAAAAAGTAGGAACCTGTCTGTGTTTGATGGAATACGGCAAAGAGAACAGAAAGATTGGAGAAGTTGGAATGATACATCGAGTCAATCGTAGAATTGGCCGACATTCCCGAAAAAAATGGTAGAATTAGCCCCCTAACCTCCGGGATCAAATCGTCGTATGGTGTGATATGTCATATCAAAACCCATATCTGGTGCTCGGCCTGCAGGTAAGTCAGTGGTCGGGAGCAGAAGGAGAAGATATCCGAAGGAAGCGAAAAGAAATGCTCGCAGAACTGGGAGCCGAAGGTTCTGGTTTTCTACATCTGGGAAATCACGTTCTCGGCAAACAAGATCTCATTCGCCTCTTTGATGAGCTGGAAGATGCAGGTACCCGGTCCTTCCACGCATTTGTAGCTGACAACCCCACGCTTCACAACTTTCTGGCCGAGAGTCGCCTGGATTATTTCTACGAAGGAGATATCAGCCTGCTGGCATCTGCCGACCCGGCTTTTCTCCAATGGGTTGCCCCTGCATTCACCAAAGCCTACAACGCCCGGCTCGCACATGCCTTCCGGCAGCGGGATTCGCAAGAACTGAAGGTGCTCTGTGCCCATTCCATCCCTCTGCCGGAAAGCTGGCTTGGAGAAGCCTACAAAGACACCTATCAGCTGGTGCACAACTGGCGGGAGCTGATTCAGAAAAAAATTGAAGATCTCGACCGCGGTCAGCAACCTGACGGAAGCCTCCAGGAGTTGATGGGAGATTTCCAAATCAGTGCATTCAACCTCCTCCCGGATTGGTTTCAGGGCATCCGGGATGGTGTTGGTGAATCGCTTGAGCAACTGGCTCTGACCCTCACACGCCGCCACCAGCGAACCCGACTGGCCCTGCTAGTGCTGCGTCAGGCGCTTAAGATCGACCTCAGCCCATCCATCCGAGGTAGCCTTGAAGACTTTCAGCGACAGCTGTTCAACATCCATCCCGAGGAAGAGTGGAAATCCTGGCTCTCTGATCAGGAAGGCAAAGGTGTTAACCCCTGGGTGGTGGCCATCGGTGTGGGCGCAATCGGATTTGCGCTGTGGCTTTTTTCAAAATGGCGGGGCTAGGCACTGTTCGGAAAACCTCCTTCACTCGTCAAAGTCGGATTTTTTTCGCAGATCAAGGTCCCGGCTTGTCGGGAAGGTGGCGAGCCAAGTGAGGCATTTTTCAACGCGGAAATGGGGGAAAAACGCAGCGATCATTCATGATTCGGCACTTGACAGAGCACTAAGCCTCCGACTGTTTCTCCAACGAAACATAGTAGAGCCGATAAATGCCCAGGATGATTACTCCAAACAACACGGCCACCACAATCAAAATGGTATTGTTCAGACCACTGGTGCCGAATGAAAGCTTGATCAAGACGGTGGAAATGATGAATCCGGAGTTTCTCATCACAGTGCTGAAACCATCGTTGTAAATGAATGAAAACAGCAACAGCAGGACATCCGTCATGACAAGGATGGAGAAAAACTCGTCGTAGAAAATGTTGTTCACGTCTGAAAAGCTCCCCAATGCTTCATTCACATTCTGAAAATGCCCGAACGTCCAGCTTCCAAAACTGTATATCCCCAACAGGCCCAGCGTGGGAATCAGCAATACGGCAATGATTTTTTTAACGTCCACAAACCGCTTTACCTCCTGCGTCATCGGTCCTCCTTCCACCCCGACAACATCCGGAAACCGACTCATTCGATAGAAGGCATAAATCAGCAGGAACAGCAGAATGACACCGACAATGTCATAAGTGAAGCGAATATCTTCCTGAATGCTGAACCAGTTGTCGGAGATCTCAATACTACCGAGATCTTTGAAAATCCGGCGAATGACAATCAGGGTAATGATTTCATATTGCTTCCCAACATAGGAGGTAGTGGATTGCGGAATGTAAAACACCAGTAAGAACACCTCATAAACCAAAATAAAGGAAAAGGGTGTGTACAATGCAGAGATGGGGCTGATGAGAAGTTTATTCGGATCCTGAACCTCCAGCCATCCCCCATACACGAGTCCGATAAGCACCAAATGGATCAGAAACCCGGAAATTGCGATCGTCATGATCACTTTTTCGCCTCGATGCCGGGTCCTATCCGAAAGGAAAAGGGATTCTAAGCGCTGGATCAGAGATTTGAGACGAGGGTTCATGTGCGAATTTAACCATGTTTAGGGCTGAATGGTTTGAAGGTCAGCGATTTTCTTGTGCAATCAATCAATGTTGGGCTGAAATAGCAATTTCTGTGTATCGAGATTCAGGGCACAAAGGTGGCCATAGTCTTTGGCCTTTTTCTTCAGGCCCTTATAGCAGCCGTTGTCGAGAGGGAGAATTTCTTGTCGGGATTTGATGGCATGTTTGATCTGAGACAGGGGATGCACCCGGTGACCACAAGCGATTTGCCGCCCTTTCAGAAAGCTGCTGGGAGGCCGCATATAGTCTCTCGGTCCCCAAATCATGGCTTCTGTATCGGAAAAAGGATCCTCCAACTCTAGCTCAAAACCTGCATGAACCAGAAAATGGGTATCTGTCTCATAGTAGGGGGGCAGCGTCTCAATGAAAGTGATGAAACGCGGCTTGAGTCGCTTGCGAAAATCGTTCAGAAACATCACCTCGTGGTTCCCCTTGAGCGGAAACACCTGATAACCCAGATCGCCCAAATTCATGATGTCGCTCATGACGCCAAGGGAATCCGGTCCGCGATTTACATAATCGCCTAGCAAAAACAGCTGGTCTTCGGGCTTGAGCTGAAGCACCTCATGCACAAGCACGCGAAAGGTATTGATACAGCCGTGAATATCTCCTATTGCATACCTGTTGCCCTTCTCCGGAAGTGGTACAAACCTGGGATATCTGTACATGAAATCCTGTGCTGATACTCCAAGACAATCTCGAAAAAAAGATCCGGAACCCAAGAATTCTACTCGGATTATCTGTCCTGGTTTCTCATTTCCGCCTGCCGCATCGGCATGGAATCAATTGTATCGAATAGCTCCTCCAGGCTCAGCATGGCTTGCTTCCTGAGTTTTACCCCGCCATCCAACCCCATCAACATCACCTCTTCCTTCTCGGTTTCGGAGCCATAGGATTTATAGATCCCGCTCCCGGCTGTCCATACTCCTGCCATACCCATTCGCACCTGATCGGGGGTCGCCTGAATGATGATGAGTTTTCGCTCGTCCAGACCTGCCCTGTCTGCCAGAAGCGTATCCAACTGCTCCTGCAGAAATGCAGACTGGGGGGATTCTGCCAAAATCAGCACCAAACGATGTTCCCACCGGTATTGGCTCAAATCCTGGCTCTGGGCGGAGAAAAAACTGGTCATCAGCAGGAAAAAGAGAAACGCATACATATACATGTTTTTTTACTGTCGATTTGCTTCAGGGTTTAAAGATCATTCCATTTGGGCAGAAATCGTAAGGAGAAGAGACTTTGTGCTATTTATCAGATACCAGCCATTACATCATCAGTTATGCTCAGCATTGAACCAGACTTCGGAACCTTGAGCCCGCTCAAATTCGAGAATTTCGTGCCGAAAAACTATCCAAAACATCTGGTCACAACGCAGCACCTATGAATCACCGGGAAAAATGACCGTGGAAATCAACCGGTGGATGACACGGAACCCGCAACAAGATCTGCTGAACATCGAAACGGTTGTTCTCCCCCACATTCATCAAAGGCAAAAAGAGGGTAGCCAGGATTTCTCCAGCGCTAGTTTCCCACAGACGGGCGATCCTGTCCCAGGCACCGGTGAGCATCTTACCACTGGTATGATCGAAAACAACTACCGGTATCCGGCCAGCGTGACCCACCACGTACCGGTACCAGGTTCATCTTCTTTGTTGAATGTTCATCTGCTCCTTTGTTTCCCCACAGCCCCTCTTCTTTATCGATCCACTTCTCCCAGCACAATATCGATAGACCCAATGATGGCTACAAGGTCGGCCAGCAATACGCCACGTGAGAGTTCCGGGAGCACACTCAGGTTGCAAAAACTGGGACCCCGGGCTTTGCAGCGAAAAGGTTGGTCGCTTCTGCCATCAGCGATGAAGTAAAACCCCAGTTCGCCCCGGGGATTTTCTGCCCGGACATAGTATTCCTGAGCTTTGGGCCGGGCTTTAGGTGGGCAGAATGCACGAGGATCAAAAGTTTCGGTGCGTTTGGCATCCGATTCGAGGTGTTCCAGGCACTGCTCAATGATCCGAAGAGATTGCTCCACTTCATCCACACGCACTTTGAAGCGATCCCAGCAATCACCGACAGTTCCCATGTCTCCCTTTCCGATCGGAATATCAAACTCCAGCTCCGGATACACAGAATAACCATCTACGCGACGAAGGTCCCAGGCCAGGCCTGAAGCCCGAAGCATCGGACCGCTGATGCCGTAGTTAACGGCTGTTTCCAGCGGAAGAATGCCGACGTTGGCGGTGCGCTGGACGAAGATCTGATTGTCCGTGATCAGGCGATTGAGCTCCACCATTTTCGGTCGGAAGTATTCGACAAATTCCCCACAACGAGTTTCGAAGCCAAGGGGCAGGTCATAAAACAGCCCCCCGACCCAGATGTAGTTGTAGAGCATGCGCGACCCGGAGGCCCATTCGAGCAGGTTCATGATATGCTCCCGGTCACGAAAGGTCCAGAGAAAAGGCGTGTAGGCGCCCAGGTCCAGGCCGTAGGTGCCCAGAGCAATCATGTGAGAGGCAATCCTGTTGAGCTCGCAGACAAGCACCCGAATAAACTCCACCCGGCGGGGAATCTCCTGATCAATGTTTAGCATTCGCTCCACCCCCATCACAAATGCATGGTTGTTGTTCATGGATGAAAGATAGTCCATCCGGTCGGTGTAGGGCAGCACCTGCGGATAACTCAAAGCTTCTGCGTGCTTCTCAAAGCAACGATGCAAATAGCCGAGATGTGGCACCACATCCACCACCAGTTCTCCATCTGTCACGATCTCAAGTCTCAACACACCGTGGGTACTCGGGTGCTGAGGTCCCAAATTGAGGATCATTTGCTCTGTTTTGAGATCCTCAAGCTTCGTTTTGTTGGGCGCTGCCCGCCGTAGCAGTTCTTTGTAGGTAAGTTCCGTTTGTTCAGAATTGGGATGCATGCGAAATGGTTCAGATTCGCTGTGTGGAGGCCCGGTAGTGAATCAAGGGCTTGACCCATTTGGTAACCAGCGTGGTGTCAACACGATTTTCCTGAAGTTGATCAAGCAACAAGGTAGCAGATTGTTTCCCAATATCTGATGGAAATAATTCCACAGAGGTGAGCCCCGGTTTCAGCATGGCAGTGAATGGCTCATTGGCGTAGCCGGCCACAGCCACTTCATCGGGTACGCGGATTCCCATGTCCAGAAGAGTTTCCAGAGATCCCTGAGCCGAATAATCACTCGCCGCCACAATGGCATCGGGCGGATGGAGGCCCGAAAACAGATGTTTCACCTGCTCCTGCCCTTTTTCGCGGGTCAGAATGGGCTCGCCTGGACCCAGGCATGGAAGGCCTTCTTCCCGCAATGCCATCTGAAACCCGAGATACCGGTTTTTGTAGGAATCCAGAAACTGAGGCCCTCCGAAGTGAACGAACCTCCGGCATCCCTGCCCGATCAGGTGGCGGGTGAGTTGGTAGCAAATGTCCCGATCCTGATTCACAACCATGGAGGTTGGGACACTGCCATTCACCCGGTCAAACAAAATCAAGGGAATGCCTGATTTCAGAATCGATTGTACATGCTCTGTCTGAGATGATTCGGAAGAGAGGGACAGGAGAATGCCATCCACACGGCTTTTTCTCAGTGTTTCCAGGGCGGCCTTCTCTTTTTGCAGTTGCTCCTGTGATTGGCAAATCAGTAAGTTATAGCCATACGCTGTGCAGACCTGTTCGACACCGTGAATCACATTGGCGAAAAACGTCCGGTTGATCCGAGGCACGACAAGCCCGATGGTTTTGGAGCGGCCGGTTCGCAGGGTTGAGGCCACCTGGTTGGGTCGGTAGTGGAGTTCTTGGGCCTTTTCCTTGACAAGCTTTTTGGTGGCAGCACTGATGCGCGGGTGATCGTTGAGCGCTCGCGAAACCGTAGAACCGGTCAGGCCCAGTTCTCGCGCAATATCGTGGATGGTTACTCTCTTTTTTGCCACCTGAATAATCGGATGCTACGACGACAGATAGGTAAAGCTAGCATATTTCCACAAAAGTAATTCTTCAAGGCGCAATCGATTGCATTTTTGTATTTGCTTTGCCTAATTGCGTTCAGACTCAGACTCAATATTCCGCTACTCATGATTGTTACCTTTGGAGAAATCATGCTCCGCCTTGCCACTCCTGGTTATCTTCGCGTACATCAGGCATCCCAATTTGATGTCACATTTGGCGGCGGAGAAGCCAATGTTGCCGTTTCTCTGGCCAACTACGGCCTGCCCGCCAGATTTGTCACCCGACTCCCCGACAATGACCTGGGAGAAGCAGCGATGATGAACCTCAGAAAATATGGGGTCGATACCTCCCACATCGTCCGGGGTGGGGATAGAATTGGCATTTACTTTCTGGAAACCGGCGCTGTGAGTCGCGGAAGCAAAGTGATTTACGACAGGGCCCATTCTGCGATGTCTGAGATCCAGTTAGGCATGATCGATTGGGATCAGGTGTTCGAAGGCGCTACCTGGTTCCACTGGAGTGGCATTACACCGGCCATTTCGGAAGGTACGGCAGCTGTCTGCCTAGAAGCGGTGAAAGCAGCATCCAAGCGTGGCATCACCATTTCCACTGATCTCAATTACAGAAAGAAACTATGGAAATGGGGTAAAATCCCGGATGAAGTCATGCTTGAATTGGTGAGTCATTGCGATGTGATTCTGGGAAATGAAGAGGATGCAGAAAAAGTATTCGGAATCCATCCCGAAGGCGTCGATGTGACCCAGGGACACGTAGAAGCTGCAGCTTACGAAAGTGTGTGCCAACAGCTCATGGAGAAATTTCCGAAGGCGAGTAAGGTGATCGTCACCCTGCGTGGATCACATTCCGCCAATCACAACAGTTGGTCAGGTGTGTTGTACGACGGAAATTCCCTGTTTGAGGCCCCGACTTATCAGATTACCCATATCGTGGACCGTGTGGGCGGAGGGGATTCCTTCATGGGCGGACTGATTTACGGTCTTCATACCTACGACAACGACCAGGAAGCCCTCCATTTTGCCGTTGCGGCTTCCTGTCTCAAGCATACGATCAAGGGCGACTACAACCAGGTGACGGTAGAGGAAGTCGAAAAGCTGATGAGCGGTGACGCCAGTGGAAGGGTAGCGAGGTGAGAAATGAGACCGCTACGCTGAGAGAAGTGAGAAGTGAGAGGTGAGAGGTGAGAAGTGAGAGGCGAGAAGCGAGACTGGAGGATCCCTCTGCAGCGATGGATTTGGAGGTGGCCGAGGGTCCCTGATCCGCCTTAGGAGGAGG
>CAZLKP010000218.1:0-8097 GCA_964560095.1 uncultured Bacteroidia bacterium | reverse complement strand
TCTTATTCGGTACGCCTCGATGACCTGCTCCTGGACGGGGACATTTCTGCCAACATCCAGTGGACAACCGATGACAATCAGGCGACCCTTGCCCCTTTAACTGGCCAGGGAGCCAGCATCACAGGAGAATTTGTCAATCCCGGAACGACCACAGTGACGGCATCTGCCACAGACAGTGATTCGCAGACTGGCTCAGAATCTGTCACCATTGACGTCAACAGTCCGGGAGTGACTTTCACCTCTCCCACCAATGGAAGCTCAGTGAACGGCCCTGTTGTCACGATGAACTGGACTGCTACCGATGTCCTCTATGGGTTGACAGAGCATTTCCATCTGTATGTGAATCCAGCACTTCCCATTCTGGATCCCAATGCCAAGATATCTACCGCCTCTCTGATTAGTCAAACTACCTGGGATCTGGGACCAGCCGATGGCATCGTGCCGGGGCAAAACACTGTCGTCATTGTGGTAGCGGATCAATTCCATCAGGAGTTTACTGATCCTGGTGCAACGGATATTGTTACCTTTGACGTTGTGGATGTCGATCCCCCAGTCATTACGCTTGTAGGTGCCAACCCTCAGACTTTGACAGTTGGAGCCCCCTACGCAGAATTGGGCGCCACAGCATTGGATGTCTTCGACGGAGATATCTCGGCAAACATTGTGATCAATACCAGCGCTGTGGATGTGAATACCATCGGGAACTACTCTGTGACTTATGATGTTTCAGATGCTTCCGGTAATGCAGCCACCCAGGTGAGCAGGACTGTAGAAGTTGTGGCTCCTCCCTTGACCGACGTATTCCTCGTGGTAAATCCTGCCACACAAACAGTGAATGAAAATGATGTATTTACTGCATCCGTTCAGGTTCAGGCCAATGCACAAACCCTGGATGGCGTTGAGGTACATCTGACCTTTGATCCAACTGTGCTTCAGGTACAGTCCGTTACAGATTTGTCTTCTACAGACTTCCCGATCGGTATTTTGGCACCCACATTTGACAATACTGCCGGTACCATTGACTTCGCTGCTGGCAACTTTGGCCCTTCCTTTCCAAGCGGGACAATGGATTTATTTTCCATTGATTTTGAAGCAGTTGGCGGGCCGTCCTCAGGGATCAATTTCACGACGACCTCCCCCCTGTCCGAAGCTACCTTTGGCGGAGGTTCTGTATTATCTGGCACCACCGATGCGCTGGTGAATGTGAATGAAAATCCCGAATTGGTCATTACACCAGGAACCATTTCTGTATCAGTAGGCATTGATGGAAACACCACCGAAACGTTCGTCGTCGATGTAAATGATGCCTCCACCCTTCCGGGCCCGGCGCCAATCACCATCATTGATGATGCAACTGGTGTGGCTGCCACCTGGGTAAGCACTGTTTCCAGCGCGGCTCAGGGTGTTTCTGAAACCCTGTCATTTGACGCAACCGGACTGGCACCCGGCACTTACACCGCCACCATGACGGCTGGGCCGGTCACCGGATATGACAATGGCTCCGCCCTCATCACGATGGTGGTGCAGGCACCACCTGCTCCGAGCGCATTCATCGCAGTAAATCCGGGTGGAGGACTGGGCGCCAGCACCTTTGGAGCGGGCTCCTGGCAGATCACCAACACCGGAAATATTGACATCACATCCGTGAGCATTGATCTCAGCACAGGTATTCTTCCAGACATGGTCTGGGACCCTGTCGGTGCAGGTGGTGATGCAACAGCAGCCTGTCTGACACCAGCTGTTGGAGCGGCTATCACTGGATTTGTCATACCAACAGACCCCTGTGTCGATCCATTTTCCGTACCAAGAAATGGCGGCTTTGATGTGGCATCCATGGCCTTCTCCGATTTCAACGGGGGCGAGTTCTTCACTTTTACTTCTGACAATGATCCGAACTCCATTCAGGGGGTGCCAGGTGCAGGAGCAGCAGGTTCCGTATCGGGCTACGAACTGATCGGGGCCACCATCACGATCAATTTTGCGGATGGAACCGCTCTCACCGGGAGCCTCTTTGAGGAAGGGACCCTTGGGGGCGCGAACCTCAGCCTGGAACCGGCGGCCCCAGCGGCCCCTTCCATTGAGTTGCAGGGCTTCCCTGCCCAGTCTCAAATCATCGCGACAGACGTGAACCAAACCGTCACGGTGACTGGAAATCCCGGTGATATTGTCACCCTGCTTCAAATGGACAGCCGCCTCTACATCGCATCCGGAAATCCTCCGTTCGGCGTCTCTCCCTTTGATACCATCTTCTACGCAAACGAGGCCATGTCAGGAAAAGCGGTATTCACCCAAACAGTCGGAGCTGGCGGCACGGTGGATATCCCCGTAACCTTATTCCAGACTCCTGGGGCTACCGGGACCCCTCCGGGTGGCAAAAACCAGTTTATCGCAGTCACTACCCCAGGCCCCTACGCCACCACCAGCCAAAGTAGCCTCACGTCAAACGTACTCACCGTTCGCTACTTCCCCACCTACAATCCTGCAGCGATTGTGTCGGTGAATCCCGGAGCTGCTCTGGATGCCTCCACATTTACCGGAAACTCTTTCCAGATTCAGAACACCGGTACGGTTGATATCGTGAGCGTGTCGATGGATCTGACAACCGGATTTCTCATGGATGTGGTCTTTGACCCGACCGGTACTGCCGGAGATGCCGGGGCCAAATGCGTAACCCCCGACGCGGTGGTCGGTACACCCGGTTATGTGGTAACCACCGATCCCTGTGTGGATCCATTCGTGAATAGCTTCCACAATGGCATCGACGGAGATGACGGATATGACATTGTGGCTCTGGACTTCTCCGACTTCAACGGTGGGGAGCAGTTCAATTTCTCTGTGGATCAGGATCCTACCAGCATCAAAAATGATATCACAACCGGCGATGCGGGAGCTATTTCAGGTGCAGAACTTGTCGGAACGACGGTAACCATTCAGTTTGCCGACGGCACGACCCTCACCCGCTGTCTCTGGACAGATGGCAGTGATGGTGGTTCGGCAGTTGACATGACAGTTGATAACCTGTCAGCTCCCTCCATTTCCATGCAGGGATTCGGAGTAGGTCCGGTGCAGACCTCCATCCTGAATCAGACCATCGATATCACGGGACCAGCCAATGCCAACATTGAGCTTTTGCAGTGGGATGCACGTCTCTATATCGACGCTGGATCACCGAATCCATATGACATCGACCCATTCGAAGCGAATGAAGTCCTGGCCAAGGTGATTTACACCGGTACGACGGATGCTTCTGGCAACCTGAGCATTCCGGTTACGCTTCTGGAAACACCAAGCACGAATCTTGGTCCGGATGGTGGCCTAAACCACTTCATGGCCGTCGTTGCAGATACCGGTATTACTAGCTGTCTATCAAATGTGGTGATCGCAGAGGTGCTGCCATTCTGTGCCGTGGCTGATCTAACGCCAGTGCTCTGTGAAGACGCTGCGGTGTCGGTAGATCTCACGACCTACCAGGCGGCCATTACTTCTGAAACCGGAACCTTTGCCTACACCACTGCTGGCAACTCCGTTGCCGACCCGACTGACGTCATGATCAGCGATGGGCAGGTGATTGATGTAGCATTTAATGGTACCAATGGTTGTGTGGAAACCTCCACCATTACCTTCACAGTGAATCCCGTAGATACCACCAACATTGCAGCGACCACCTGTGATCCTGCCCAGGTAGGTACTACGCAGGTTCTGCTGACCAATCAGTTTGGTTGCGACAGCCTGGTGGTGACGACGACAGTGCTTGTAACGATTTCGGCGAATTTGAGCAATGTCGCCTGTAACGATAATGGTACACCCAATGACCCATCTGATGATTATGTCACGTTCGATCTTACGCCTTCCGGGAGCAACCTGGGAGACGACTATGCGCTTTCGGGGGATGTAAACTCTTCCGAAATACCATATTCAATTGGAACCACAACCTTCTCGACAGCTCCGGGAACTGCTGGTGGAGGTAATGTAACGGTCACTGTGACGGACACTGCGAGTGGTTGTTCTGAAACGATCGTCGTAACAGACCCTGGCGCCTGCTCCAATGCAGAGTTGTTGACCTTCGAATTCGGAAATCAATTTGGGACAAATGGATTTAGTGTATGTGTACCAGTGACTGTTCAGAACTATGACAGCATCTTCGTAGGTCAGGGAACCCTTACCTGGGATCCAACGGTGATTACCTTCGACAGTGTGACCAACTTTGGAACACCTGGCCTGGAAGCGCTCGATTTCACCACTTTTGGTAACGACAAGTTGTTGCTGCTGAATGTGGAAGATCCGGTGGCTTACCCATTTGGAGTCAGCCTGGCTGACGACGACACCCTCTTTGAGATTTGCTTTACAGTCGTGGGACAAACCGGGGATGTGTCTTCGGTCACCTTCACCAATGCCCCCGCACCAATTGAGTGGACCAAGTCAGATATCGGAGGATTTCCAGTTGTAGATCCTTATTTCGTGCTGGACGGAAGCGTCACTGTGATTGATCCGATTCCGGTCACTGGAAGTACCTTTTCCTGGCTTGGCGATACCATAGAAGATGTCACCTATGACCTCCTGTATCCTGTTGCCAATTCGACGGTGGCGGATAGCTTTGAGTTTCCCGTGCCTGCCAATCAGGATGGAAGAATCGTCGCAGATAAACGCGATGACTTTGACCCAGATGCTGGTATAACAGGAATCGATGTGATTCTCACCCAGCTCCATATCCTTAACGCCTTTAATTTCACCAGCCCATACCAGCTTCTGGCTGCGGATGTCAACCAATCCGGAGACATCACCAACTTCGATGTAATCTTCATGGAGAATATCATCCTACAAAACTTCTCCACTTATTTTCCGAATGGAGGAACACTTGATGATACTACCTTATGGAGAATCATTCCGCAGAACTATGTCTTCCCGGATCCTACCAATCCCTGGAATGTACCAAACTTCCGCGACGTCCTCCATGTACAGCCTCCGGGATTGACCGACGAGAACTTCCTCGCACTAAAACTCGGAGACGTCAACCTGAACTGGATACCTCTTCCATCCGGATTGCGGGAAGAAGTTCATGGAGAAGTTCACATGATTGCCCAGACACCTGAGCATGCCACTCCAGGTGCAACCATCCGGGTACCGGTGTCGACCAGATTCTTCAGAGATATCGCTTCCTACAGCTACACGCTGAACTGGGATCCTGCGGCTCTGAAATTTGTGGACTTACATGGCAAAATGCATACGCCCAGCTTTGCTACTCACTCTGTACAAGCTGGCAAACTGCCTCTGCTTTGGGTCCAGGAACTTGCGCAGGGTGAGTACCTGGCTGATGAAACGGTTCTATACGAACTAGAATTCGAAGTGGTGGGTAATATTGGAAGCCAGGCCCTTATCGAGTTTGGAGAATCCATCACACCGAAAGAGGCCTATACAGGGTCCCTCCTGAAATATGCTGTGATTGGTACTGGAGGTAACACAGAGGTGGGACTGCAATCCACGTCTATCTCTCAGACTGATATTGAAGGATACCACCTGATCCAAAACCGTCCGAATCCATTCAAAGAGTCCACGGAAATTCTCTTTAGCATCCCTGCCCGGAAAGAAGTGACAATCTCGATCTATAATGGTCTGGGACAAATTGTCTGGGAAGGCACCGATGTTTACCAGCCTGGCACACACAGTGTGATCTGGAAGCGTGAGAATCAACACGGATATAAAGTTGCTAATGGGGTTTACACCCTTGTGCTGACTGCTGGCGGATATGAAGGATCCCTCCGGATGTCTGTCCAACCATAACCCATCATCCCCCGAAGAGTGATACTTTTCGGGGGAATTTTTTCTACCTTGAAACAAATTCTAAACAAACCTGGCTATGCGCCCAATTCAACACCTTATTCTTGGAATTATTCTTGGAATTTTTTGTACTCCCGCTATCCTTCAGGGACAATCCATCACGGTAACACCCGAATCCAAGACGGTTGGTATTGGTGACACAATCTCCGTTGATATCAACCTATCGGGGTTTTCCGGAGAACTTGGTACCGCCCAAGGCACCCTCGAATGGGATCCTGATGTTTTATTCTTCGATTCAACACTACCAAATGCCTTATCAAACTTTGGCTTGTTTGGTATGCAAAATTCTGATTTCGGATTAACTGATGTCCTACAGGGTAGAATCTATATTGGCTGGACTTCCGCAGGATTTATTGGGTACGTCCCAGCCCCGGTATGGTTTACCATGAAATTTATTGTTGTAGGCAATGTTGGATCTTCCTCTACGATCGAATTAACCGATGGCCCACAACCAGGAGGAACTCCTGTAGAATTTTCAGAATTTAATTTCCCTGCTGGATTTCCCTATTTTTACGGTATTAGTGTGGTTACTAATCAAGGCATCATCTCCATCGGTGCCGGCTTCCCAGTCACCTGGTCGTCACTGGATGCTAGCAAGACTGATGGGGGCATGAAGGTGAGTTGGGAAACCGCTTCCGAGCTGAATAACGATTTTTTTGCGGTGGAACGAATGATGCCAGGTGGTACTTTTGTCGAGATGGGACAGGTTGAAGGCGTTGGCACCTCTGATGTGCCACAGGCCTATTCCTTTCTTGATGCAGATGCACCCGAAGGAAAGCTTTTCTACCGTATCCGACAGGTCGATCTGGACGGAGCGGTTGATTACTCCAATACCATTGAGGCCTTCAATATCGATGGCGGATTTCGGTTGTTCCCCAATCCGGTAAAGGACTATGTGACCATCGCTCTGCCAGAAAGTTATTATCCAGGGGGGCGTGTCATTCTCAGGGACCTCAGGGGTGCAGCCGTAAAAGAAGTCTCTTTTACCAACACCACGGAAGTGGTTTTCCCTGTCGCCGACCAACCAGAAGGATGCTATCTGATTGAGCTGGCCGGGAACCACGGTAATCGTGCCAGAAGAAGTATTGTGAAGTACTAACAACTACTTAATTTACCAATAATTGCCCAGATTCATCTCTGATGAGTCTGGGCAATTGGTTTGGTGTAGGCCATATATCCTGATGGATACAGATCGTGATCCAAAAATAAACCTTCATTCAGATAGGATACCTTTCAAGGACACCATTAGCATTGTGAACTCCCATGCGATGCAAGCCGAAGAAATCCGACCCTCCCCAGCAACCACCAACACGCTGTAAATAACCATTGATGCTGTCGATCTGACAGTCCAGGCATATATTGCGACCGCTCAGACAGGTGCTGGCAACGCGCTCATCTACATGATGTAAAACCATTCATTAACAAAATCTTTCATTTGAAAGAAGGAAAAAAAATCATTGAGCATTCGCGCAGATTTTTCGCGACCTCCTGTTGTTATCGGCATCTTTGCTAAAGAATAGGAACCACCCTATTCATCAAGTGACATGGTCAAAACCCCTCTTATTTGATGTACGAGCCGCCTCTCTGTACTTTTGGAATGAAAAATTTGTGCTGTTCGCACCGATATTTCAGCAATTCAGGAACTCCCATATTTCGTTTGTCACTCGATGTAAACAAATTGAGAATATTCCAGGTTGTGTTATAGGTGTCGAGAGCGCTACTTTTATTTCGATTATCCAACACGTAATTCCATTTTTTTACTCGTCACAGCAATACGCGTTCAAGTGTTTCTCCATTATCCCGTTCAATTCCTACAACAGATGTTAAAAATTTACCTCCAGTTCGATTTCAGAATCAGAATCCCCGCTCTGTTGCTTCTGTTTCTGGCTGCTATCCCCGGGCTGTTTGCACAGTCATTCAGCTCCAGCTACCTGGACTATAATGGCCACACAGATGTGAGCCAGGGTACTTCCCTTATGTTTGGTCCAGACGGTCGCCTCTATGTTTCCGGTGTTGATGGTGAAATTTATATTTACACCATTCAACGAAACGGACTAAATGATTATGTCGTGATTAACGAAGAACTGATCATGGACATTCTCAACACCCCGAATCACGACGACGACGGCACTCCCAATGGAAAGAATGAGCGCGAGGTGACCGGCATCACAGTGGCAGGAACCCCTACCAATCCTGTCATTTATGTCACCTCCAGTGATTGGCGCGTCGGTGGCCCAAGTGGGGACAAAGACCTTGATACCA
>CAZLKP010000217.1:0-8107 GCA_964560095.1 uncultured Bacteroidia bacterium | reverse complement strand
CGAAGTAGATCAGCTGTCCGACCGGCATACCGGTATATACACGCACGGGCTGAGCCACGGTAATCTCCAGTGTCCAGGTATTGCAGAAGCCGATATCTCCTTTCCCGGCAGTGGCATGAATGTGAATACCCAGACGACCGATGGAGCTTTTCCCTTCGAGGAAAGGCACATGGTTATGGGTTTCGGTGTATTCTTCTGTCACACCGAGATAGAGGGTATTTGGCTGGATGACAAATCCTTCCGGGGGGATCACTACTTCCTCAATTCCGTTGTGTTTTCGGGCATCTAGGACGCGATCTTTGTAAACAGCCAGGTATTTTCCCAGGTGCACATCGTAACTGTTAGAGCCGAGGCATTCAGGCCGGAAGGGCTCAATCAAGATAGTTTCCTTCTCGATTTCCTCGAGAATTCTCGCGTCGGTAAGAATCATGATGCCGGATGTTTATTCTCTGGAAAACGTTGAGATGTTTTCCGAATCGTACCTGTAAAGGTAATAGCTGGATGTGAGATTGTCCCTACCTGTGGAGATCTTCCTGCGCTTTCGCTGCGCCAACAGTCAAGCGCCAGCGTATGAGCCGTCTGTCATCACCGGCCGAAAGCAGTGTGCCATCTCCTGCCCAGGCCAGTCGGTTCACGCTGTGGCGGTGGCCTTCGTTGCGGAACATATCGATCACTTTCAGGAGCTCCAGACTATGGGCATCCCAGATTTTCAAGGACTTGTCTCGGCTTCCGGTCACAAAAAAGCGGGCATCGGGAGAGAACAGGATGGCATTGACAGTGAAGTTGTGAGCTGGAATCTTTGCACGCGATTGAAAAGGTGGTGTTGAATCCCACACATTGAGGTGAGCATCCATCCCACCACTCAACATATAAGCCCCCTCAGGATGGAGGGCGAGTGAAAAGACAGAGCGGTCGTGGGCTTTCCAGGTATTCAGTATCTCACCGGACTGACGATCCATTTGTAACATGCGGTTATCGCTGCTCCCGAAAAACACAGAGGTATCGTAAGGAGAAAAGGCGACAGCCCGAAGATTATCGTCGGCCAATCGCTGAAATCCCATTTCTTCGAAATTCGGCATCTTGATCACCGACACATACCCCTTCCCATATAACACCCACAAATATCCCCTTTCTTCTTCATAGTGAAGGCCATACACTGGGTCGGTAATCTTCCTCAGGGTGTGGAGGATCTGTTTTTCTGCCGGATCCACGATGTGTAGGGTTCCGTCGCTCATCCCGACAGCCAGCCACTTCCACTCCTCAATCCAGTGTAGGGCATACACCGCTCCCCCCACCTTCAGCACACCCGTGCCATCATCTGTCTGGGTTGAGAGATCCCATGCTGCCACCACCCCATCGTCGCCTGAAGAAAATGCCCGGTTACCGTCATGGTCAACAGCCAGGGCAAACAGAGAGCCGGTATGGCCCTGATATTCACATACTTTTTCAACAATAACAGCAGAACGGAAAGACATGGAGGAAAGGATCTAGGTTCAGACCAGCAGGCAGGGTGCCTGTTAGTCGATATTCTCCTGAAAAAACAAATCCAGGTTTGTGGTATCAAATGCACACAACTGCCCCATGCCCGGGTGGTTTCGGGCGAAGCACCCATTATCGATATCAATAACCTGACTTTGGGAAAGTTCATCATACATATCCCAAATTTCATCGTTGGTTCGGGGCGTATGGCCATGGACGATGACCCGGTCGCGCAGCCAATGCCAGTCAATGTCGCTGTACCACCAGCGAATCCACATCATGGGCTCAGTATCCTTCAGCGGATTGTGCATGCGCCAGAGAAACTGCCCTTGGCCTTTGTCCTCCTCATCTCCCTTGAAATTCAGGCCGGCATGGACGAAGATGAATCGGTCTGCCTCTACAAAGTAATCGAGGCGATCAATGAAGTTGATATATTTTTCTGGAATCGCCGCCGGGTCGTCAGTCTCAAAGCTATTGAGTGCCTGCTGTCCTCCATTGACCAGCCACAGCGGGGCATCATTGGGATCTTTCCAGGCATTGTACATCATCTGCTCATGGTTGCCTTTGAGGCAGGTGACCTGATAGCCTTCTCCCTGGAGCTTCATGATATGGTCTAGGACGCCTTTGCTGTCGGGTCCCCGATCCACATAGTCCCCGAGGAGGAACAGGTGGTCTTTTTTGGTTAAAACTACCTGATCTTCGAGCAAGGCACGGAAGGTTTTGATACATCCGTGAATATCAGAAACGGCAATTCTCCTCATGTTCACGTCTTGTCACATCCCAAATGTAATGTTTTTTTGGGCTGTAGCTGAGAATTGTCAGATTTTCCGCGATTCGTCGAGGCCATCCAGGATCCGCTCAATCCACATGGCCGTGATACGCTTGTGAAGCTCACGCTGATTAGCCAGATAAAAAGCATATTCCTGCCTGGTCATCAAACCAGAAATGATCCCAAAAGCCTGTGCCCTCAACCGTTTGTGAGTTTTGCAGGCCTGTGTGATGGTATTCCGGCGATTCTCCTGATTCATCTCCTCAATAGACTGCTTGTGCTCGAGGAGCCAGGCCATGAATTGTGTGACCAACAGGTCATGCTGGAGTTTCAGAATGGGCCTCAGCACCTGGTGATAAAAATGCTCGACCTCATTCGAATGGGTCTCCGGCAGATTAAACCTGGGGCGAATCAACTGAAGGGACTGATCCCTGTTTTTGCCTGAGATATTTGGTGTCTCGATAATGCAGTGGTGTATTAGGGTGCTACCATTGAGAACTTCTGAGACCATTCCTGGTAGGAGAATAGCAAAGAAAAAATATGTAAAACCGATATATGTAGCCAAATGTTGGAGAGAGAACCTCCATCTATGTCTAATTGCTAAAAAAATTCCCAAGTTGACCTGTACAACAGCAATGAAATGATTTCCAGATAATCTCCTTGATTGCGCGATGGCTGATTTCCTTGCTGTTGAAGGATGCACCGGTGGTAGCATCGACACCCATCCTGGAAGTCAACAGCCAAGAAGTCTTGGCCACGAGACGAAAGAGTGCAAGGTAGATTCAGACAAATCGCTACGGTTTATCCTGCATATTCCGGGGGTGGCAAACCTATTGATTCTGTATTTCCTCATTTTTCTCAGCTTCAACCTGTACTGTGTGGCCTTCCCCTACCACGCATACGACTCTGAGCTGGGAAATCATAGATCTAGGGTTTATTTCACCATGATGAGTGGGGCAGACCCCTGAAAAAATTTCACAAATACCTGACATTCATTCAGTTAACCCTATCATTTTGACAATCAAAAGATGTCAAAATGGCAATTTTTGGCATTGGTACAGGACTTGAAGATGTGTAGGTGAAATCAAATTCAATTATTCACCAAAAACACATAAAGTTATGTCACTCATCAAACGCAACAACACCCTGTTTCCTGATTTCCCAAGATTTTTCGACGATTTCTTTGGTCAAGATCTGTTTGATTCTTCCGTACTTCCTGCTCGAAACCAAACCATTCCGGCAGTGAATGTGAAAGAAGAAGATGATCATTTTGAAGTCGAATTGGCCGCTCCCGGCCTGAACAAAGACGACTTCAAGGTCGAACTCCACAACCGTGTACTCACCATTTCCTCTGAAAAACAAGACGAGCATGTCGAGGAGGAAGAAGGCAAATTCAGCCGTCGGGAGTTTCGTTACAGCAGCTTCAGCCGCTCCTTTACCCTGCCTGAGACCGTGGATGAAGAAGGCATCAAAGCCAGTTACAACGACGGCCTGCTGTCGCTGAACATTCCCAAAAATGAGAAGAGCCTGCCCGAAGCGACCCGCATGATTGAGATCAGCTGAAACAGGTAGAGCAGGCTTCGCCTGCAGACCATGTTGGAAAATCCAGCTCCGGTTTGGGGCTGGATTTTTTGTTTGCCGAAGGGGCAAGCCCGATCGGCAACGCATCTCTTCCCTTCTCATTTCTCTGCTCCTCTACTTGGCACTTTGACCTTGAGCAACAGCCTCACCTGCCAGAGGCAGACAGGCCCCCAACATCTCGCTTTTCACATCCCTACGGCCGTCGCATTCCATTCCTACGCTCCTGACGGCGCTGCTGCAGGTGCTCGAGGAGCCTGCGCTTGAATTCGGTTTCGGCACGGTAGAGCAGGGCCACCTTTCGCACAGGGATTACCTCTTTGAAGCGATCGTGATACTGAATGGTGACATCCACCTCATCACGCTTGAGGGCCAAGAGCTCCTGCATCAGGCGATCTACATCCTCCTCGGAACCGGAGTTGTAGACCTGGCGAAGCGTTTGTTGTTTTTCTCTCTGGGCTGCTTTGTTCCTTTCCAGCTCATCGGCATACTCATTGTATACCGGCCAGAAGACCTGGGCCTCCCTGGACGTGAGGTCCAGTTCCCGGGTATAATAAGCGACCCGGAAGGCTTCTACCTGCTCCCGTACCTTGCCGGTGTCATTCTGCGCAGTCACAGGAAAGACACAGACCATCGCCAGGAGAAGGCTGCATATATGTTGTTTCATCATCATGGGGTTAATCGTTAAAACCATTCGCTGTCATCTTCCATCAGTTCAGCCTCCAGCGCATCAAGTTCATCGTCATCCAGGTCCTCCAGTTCATCCAGAAGCTCGTCCAACGACACATCACCTGATCTGCTCGGCAGCGGTTCTCCTTCAGGTTCAGCATTCTTCCGAAACGGAATCGGCATCATTCCCATCAACTGATCAAGGTCATCAGCCGTGAGCGACTCAATGATCAGGTCTTCCTCAATGTCCACCACAGCCATCAACTCAGAAGCCGACATGTCGGGCATCTCCGGGAAAGACGGCGTCTCTGTGGCCGTCGGCACGCCACGGAGCAAAAACAGCAGCATGATCACGGCCGCTGCCGCAGTCACAACCACCGAGATGCGCATGGACAGGACGTTGCCCGGGCTACCCCTTCTGCGCAGAACCTTCGCTACCTGCTCCGGCAGTTGCTCAAAATACCCGGTCGGCACCCGGAAAGGGGACGCTTTGCCCGCCTTGCGAAGCATGGGGGCTTCTTCCAGCAGTTGCTCCTCTTCCAGACGTTCTTTGAGCCGCTCGGCGAAGGTATCGAAATACCCGGGCGGTGGCGCCTGATTGGGCGGCTTTTTCAAAGAACCGAGGATCCGGCTCTCTGAAGGCTCGTTGTGGGGTGAATGGTTACTACTCATCATCAGTCGTATTCAGTGGTTAGACGCGCATAGGGTTACTGGGTTTAATGATCATCGATGTGTTGTACCAAATACGCCTCAATTTTTTTCACCGCATGGTGATAAGAAGCTTTTAAGGACCCGGTGGTCACCTCCAGCACGGCGGCAATCTCGTCGTAGGGCAATTCATCGAAATAGCGCATATGGAAGACTGTTCGCTGCCGGTCGGGTAAGGTAAGGATGGCTTCCTGCAATTTCATCTGAATCTCATCTCCATCAATGTGCTGGCTGTTTTGCAGGCTATGCCGCAGGTCATCCTGGATGTTTTCGACATCGGTGAAAGCACGTTTTTTCTGTTTTTCCAGAAATGACAGGGCTTCGTTGGTGGCAATTCGGTAGAGCCAGGTGCGCAGCTTTGCATCGCCGCGGAACGAATCAATGTATTTCCAGGCCTTGATGAAGGTGTTTTGAAGAATGTCGTCAGCATCGTCGTGAACGATCACCATGCGGCGCACGTGATGGTAGAGCATCTCCTGATGCACTCTGACCATCTGATCAAAAGCCTGGGTTTTGGTCGAAGGATTTTGCAATCCTTTCAGCATCAATTGTTCATCCACAGCAACCATATTCTGGAGCATTTGACCGAAGAGGGGGCGAGAGGTTTAATGGGAGCATGGGAAATTGACGATTGGAGATTGGGGATTAGGGATTTTTCCTTGCCTAACATTGGATGCTTTGTTTGGGAATCTCACAGCCACTTCGTCGCCCGACTGAGCCTCTACTCAAAAGTTCAGGGATTCATTCGCCACCAGTACATAGCTGTCATCCTCGAGAGCCAGGTAGCCCTGCTCATAGATAAAGTGGTAGGTTTTTCCCTGTTGGGTCTGGTACAGGTGGGTGAAATACTGGAAATTGAATCCAAGGGCCCGGAGGTAATCGCCGCTGACACGGGTTTTGCCACCGGGATTGGCCCGGACAAGGATACGGTGATTCTGCCGCAGCGTACGGTTGATGAATCGAACCAATTCACTGGGAGCAGCTTTGCGTCGGTTATGAAAGCTGCTACGACATTGATCAGAACAAAAACGCTGATCGGTTCGCCCTCGTAGTTCTTCCCCGCATTCCTGACATGATCGGGATTTCATGGTTTGAGGATTAAATGCCTTATCCGTGTAATCACCCGTTTTTGATCCGGGTAAAACGAACGTTATCCGAACTTACACATTTTTATGACGAATCGCTTTGCTCAGGCCTGCTTTCTTTCGGCCAGATTTGTTCACTGATTCCATCTCATTCTGTTATGCAACACATACGAAACACGATCCAGCTCATTGGACGCCTGGGTCAGGATCCTCTTAGGCGGACATTTGACAGTGGCAGCCAACTGACCACCTTTTCCCTGGCGACTTCTGAAACCTATACAAAATCTAGCGGAGACCGAGTCACCGACACGCAGTGGCATCAGGTAGTCGTCTGGGGAAAACTGGCCGACATCGCTGCTGAATATCTGACCAAAGGGCGAGAGGTAGTAGTATCGGGCAAGCTCGTCTATCGCCAATACGAAGACAAGCAGGGCAATACCCGTACGAAGGCCGAGATTCATGCGAGCAGCCTGCTGTTGTTGGGCCAAAAAGCCGTTTCATCATGAAAATTGCCGTCTTTCCCTTTGAATATAAAGGAACCCGTCGCATTGGTATTCGGGCTCTGGAATATGATTCCGCTTTCCCTGACCTGATGAAGCGGATTCCTGGCAGTCGCTGGACACCCGATCAGCGTTGTTGGCATATCCCCTACGACGGCATCGCCTACGCCACTCTGAAGCAGCTATTTGGGGAATCTCAGTTAGTGATCCACAAACAGGGGGCACCTTCCGCTCAGGAACCATCTGTGAAGAAAGCGAACCCGCAGACCTCCAGAAGAGATGTGCCTTTACCGCATCAACATGAACTGCTCCGCATGGAACAGAAGATGCGGCTCCAGCGCTACAGTCCAAGCACTGTCAACACTTACAGAAGTTTTATGGGCCTATTACTGGCATTTTACCCTACCCGGCATCCTGAGTCACTGGAAAAGGAAGACCTGATGGCCTTTCTGTTACATGGGATGTCTGAACGTAAATGGTCTGCCTCTGCTCAAAATCAGGCTGTCAACGCCGTGAAATATTACTACGAAAAAGTGCTCGGACAGGAGCGTACCTACTATGAACTTCGTCCTCGAAAGAGCCGAAAACTACCCGGTGTATTCAGCGAGGAAGAAGTGGTCAGGTTGTTGCGAGCCGTGGAGAACCTCAAACATCGGTGCATCCTCATGTTGATCTACAGCGCTGGGCTCCGAATCGGAGAAAGTGTGAAGCTTCGGAAGGAAGATATCTGCATAGAGCGCAAGCAGGTATTTATCAAGGCAGGTAAGGGCAAAAAAGATCGGTATTCTGTCTTGTCAGATAAGGTCGCCCTTCTTCTGGGTGAATACCTGAAGGCCTACAAGCCGGATTATTGGTTGTTTGAAGGGCAGGATGGCGGGCAGTATAGTAGCAGGAGCATCCAACAAGTGTTTCGGCGGGCAGTCAGCAAAGCTGGTGTAAATTCTTTTTCGACCGTCCATACCCTCCGGCACTCTTTTGCAACCCATTTATTGGAGAGAGGGATGGATTTGAGATACATTCAAACCCTACTGGGACATAGCAGCAGTGAAACAACAGAAATTTATACCCACATCACCCAAAAAGCACGAGAGAAACTTTGTAGCCCGCTTGATTTTTTGGATATTGATTCCTGAAATATTTCCCCTATGCCTTCTTTCCTTCTACCCACTTACCTAATACCCGGTCGTAGCGGGTTATTGCTGGAATTCGCCCCTGGGAGAAGATGAGGGCCTGTGTAATAAGGAATATACGCTATATGCGGGGTTAGCAAGATGTTGAACTAAACCGCCTGCGGCGGTAGTCCTCGTCGCTGTAAAAAA
>CAZLKP010000216.1:0-8121 GCA_964560095.1 uncultured Bacteroidia bacterium | reverse complement strand
AGCTGATTGAGCTTCACTTCAATGATTTCATCGACTTCAATCGGGTCGGGCTGAAAATGGGGGTGGTTTGAAAGCGCTCCCAGTCGTGGATGAACCAGAAAGCGGCTTGGTGGAATGTAGAGATGGGTGAGGTTCCCAATCAAATCCACCTCCTGTCGATTCACGCCAAATTCTTCTTCTGTTTCACGGAGAGCCGTGTCGGTAAAGTCGTTGTCGATGGGATCCATTTTCCCACCGGGCAAACTGATTTGTCCACCGTGAACATTACCATCTTCCGTGCGCCTCATCAGCGGAATGGTCCATTGATCATTTACCTGATAAAGAAGCAGCAGAACAGCAGAGAGACGAGCATCAGGAGGAACAGGCTCATCCTTCCGCCGCAGGGGCGGCATCATAATCTGCTGAGCTTCGATACCGGGAAGAGGGGTAGTGAGTCGCCGCCGGAGAAAAGAAATCAGATCCATCTGGTAAATATCGGAACAAAACGACTACCGTTTCCACAACTCGTTCAACTGATCTCAGGTCCAGCTCCAGACCTTCCAGGATATGTTCTCTTAGGAGAATTCTGTCAAATCCGTTCTGCCATTCAGGATCCCCGGCTTCCCTGAATACACATAGGCAGGTATCCATAGGATCAATGAGCCAACCGAGCCCGACCCCAGCGCCCTGATATTCCTTCATTTTCCCTACGAGATCTGATAGCCGATGGCCCTGTTTGCGCAACCCAATCACGAGATTTGGAGCGAGGGCTAGAAACTTGGAAAGGGCTTCCTGTGACATAGCTGAAAGCCTGTCATGAGAAACCCAGGTCAGATCCGGGGACCGGAGGGGCCCATTCGGAAGTCAAAAGAACCAGAGGCATCAACGACCTTGCCCGGCCCACAGACCTTGTTCCAGGCCTTCAGTTGACGGGCCAGACCAGCCAGTTGGATAGCAGCATAAAGGTCGACAGGGTTATCCAGGACAATGGCCCCGATGGAGGTTCGCTCAACGGTGATATTCGGATGCTCAGCAAGCAGGTTTGCGATATCCTGAAGCGTGAGCTTTTAGCCGAGTATATAGCTGGTGATGTGCACAATTCGTGTTTTGTGGATGTCTCAAAACAAGAAAAGCTCCTTAGCCAAGGGAAAGACAATTTTGTCGCATTGCTCAGCGAAACCGCAGGATTACTTCCCGGCTTTCTTTTCACCTACTATCACCACGCTCAGGCCCATTTGCTGTAATAAAAAGGAATCTATCACCCGAAAAATGGGCACAAGCTTGTTGTAAAGACTCATTTGACCGGATGGAATGATCTCTTTTTTCAACAGGCTTCCAGACACAAACCATCCCACGATTCCGATGAAATTGAAATGAAATTTGCTTAGAACCGGGATGTCTGCCTGGTCAAATACCCTCCCCATAGTCCTACGGTTATAGCGCCGGAAATGGTATAGATTGTCATCAAACTTGTTGTAGAGCCACTGATAGGCCGGAACCAGAATGACGATTCTTCCACCCGGTTTGAGTAGCTTTTTACAGTTGATCAATGCCAGTGTATCATCTTCGATATGCTCAATGACGTTCAGTGCATAGAGATTGTCAAACTGCCCGAGATAATCGGCATAGGCTTGATCAAACTCCGGGTGAACGAGATTCAGACTCACAATGTCATCCAGGCCATTCTGCCCAGAAAATGTCTCTTCAAGATAACCGCAGTAGTTTTCCCGAATGTCGCTCAGGGTGATGTTCCAGCCATTGTCGAGAAAATGCCGGGAGATGTTGCCGATGCCGCTCCCTACCTCAATCACCTTTCCAGGTCTAAGATGCTTCACGACGGTTTCGTACATCCATCTATTAAAGTTGTCCGCAGCGGCGATAGTCTCCAGGGTTTCCAGTCCTTCCTGGTCCAGCTCCTTGTATTCGAATTTCCTCGGCATAGCAACAAAATAAAGCAACTCTTTCTGATTCTCAGGTAGAGCTACCACAGCAAATGGATGATTTGAGCAAACTGGAATTTTTGTGTTTGGAGAGCAAGGAAAAAATCCCGTTTTAAAAGATATCCTAAAACTAAAGATTTAGGAAAAGTAGATGGCGCAAGGATTGGACGCCCTCAATCAATTCCTGATCACCAGCTTTATCGGAACCAGCCCCTTCGAATGGCGTACCTGGACCAGGTACAACCCGGATGACAGGCCTTCGAGGTTCCAGTCCAGACTAGATTGGCCTGCGAGCATTTCGCGGGTACAGATGTGCTTTCCCTCCGGGCTGTACAGATCCAAGGAAATATCTTCCGGCAGCGGGTGGTTGGTGACCAACTGCATCCTGTCAGCGGCCGGATTGGGCTGCATACGAAGGCTCAGCCCCGGAAGCAACTGTTCCAATCCAGTGTTGTATTGGATGGTGACAGAATCCGTTTTTAAGCACTTCCCGTTCACGGTAAGGGTCACGCCATAGGTACCTTCGCTGATGTAGCCGTGGCTTGGATTCTGCATGGTGGAAGTGTTTCCATCGCCAAAGTCCCAAAACCAGTCATCTGCATTCACACTGGCATCGGTGAACGTTACCAGCGACCCCCCGGTGGCCTTGGAGAACGTGAAATCAGCACTGCTGGCTGACAGAGTTACCGGGACCCGCTCACTGCGGCATCCTCTTCCCTGTACTTCCCAATCGTAGAGGTAGTAGTAAAATTCGTCCGGACCTGTGGTCGCGGAAGAATTGTTGATCGAAACCAACCCCGCAATCACGTAGGGATAATTGGCACCTGCACTGTTGCGGAACAGGTCAACGCTTGTTCCTCCCACGCTGTAGGTTCCGGCTCCAGGCACTTTGAGGTTCAGGTTGATTCGTTGAGGACCTGTACTGACTAGATTCACTGTGACAGATCCAGTGATGTTGCCGCTGCCGTTCACATTGTCCCAGAGGTTGATGGTTCGTGGTCCGGGAGAACCAGCATCCACCCACGCCGAGATAAGGGTGAATTCGTCCTCAGCAGTGAAGTTGAGTGTTCCGGTGAAGCCGGTGTTATGATAGCCACCATTGGCAAAAGAACCATCCAATGGCCCGACATTCTGAGGCGCAGGCAAGATCACCTGATCCACTTCGACTGTCGTATCTCCGAGCAGCGTTCCCGAAGAAAATGTGTTCCCCGTTTGAATCAAGTTTCCGGCCTGATCATACCACGAATAGATACTTGTCCCGTTGACAGTCAGGCTCCCAGGTTCACCAATACAGCCAGAAGTATCTGCCACGACAGGTCCGGACGGAAGTGTCACGACGGCAGCCTGAAACATCGTGTCAGATCCAAGCATATTGGTTACTACCATCGTAACCAGATAGGAACCACTGGCCGCATAGGTATGCACCGGGTTTTGAACCGTGTCGGTATTACCGTCGCCAAAGTCCCAAAACCAGGATTGCGGGGTGCTGGTGGACTGATCGTTGAAGAACACCTTATCCGTACATCCAGGGGAAAAACTGAAGGAATAATTGGCAACCGGAGCTGCGGTGGGTGTCAGACAAATCGGCGGCAGATCGAAAGCCTCCACTTGGTCGGTCCGACTGGTTGAGCTTCCCTGATCGGCACTGAATCCCAATCCCCGGTTGGCAAACACCTCCCAGATGAGACATTGGTTTGCACCGCCGCTGTTGAGCTGGTCAGCCAGCAAAATCGCATCTCTACCATCCACAAATCCCGGATTACAAGGCTGCAGTTTGATCCCGTCCATCACAAGCTGAAGCGCAAGATTGTTGCCACCGGAGCCATGATAGAGGTCCGAATCGTAGCCATACTTTTTCACTAGCGCCACCGTGAGATCCCAAAGCATCGTACACCACACGAAGCCAATACCGTGAGGCTGGGAAATCTGAAATACATCGTTGGTGGCGTCGTAGGTATATGGATTCACAGCAAAATCCGGCGAGTATTTTGCTGGCCGGATTCCGATCCCAGTAATGGTTTCTCCTGCAGCGAACGTTCCAATTCCTCTGTCGAGAAATGAAGTATCCTTCGAAGTAATCAGAGCAAAATAATCGCTCCATCCTTCTCCCATCTGCTCGGCATTACTGAGGCAGCCACTGGTGGAAGGACCACCTGTCATTCGGATGGAAATACCATGACCATATTCGTGAGCCACGATGCCATTATCAAAGTCGCCATCCTTGTCAAAATTGGGATTGCTGTTCTGTATGGTAACGTTAATGGTGTCCCCTGCAGCAATCTGGTTTTTGATCAGTGTCCCGTTCGCCTGACTAATCATGATGGAGGGGATGGTGATGGTATTGGAAAACCCACCCATCGGGATGGGATTACCTCCGGTATTATTGACGATGATCACGGCCAAAGCACCAGCATTCTGTGCGGCTTCTACTTTCAGCACAAAGGTGCAATTTCCCCGGTCGATCAATGCGATTTTCCCAGACAGATCAGCGGCATTGATGATCGGATCACAGGCATCTTGTGGATCGGGATTGGTACCGTCATTGAGTAGCACGAGATCTGCCGTGATGGGGGTCGTCCCTACACCTGGACCAAAGGTGGCTTCTGTAGCTGAATAAGGACCGCCGATCACAGAAGGGCTATTGACCGTCAACAGATTTTGCGGACCACTGCTTCCACCACTGGTCCACAAAAACATCTGCATCCTACCCGAATTTCCATCTGGGGGTGTGGCGAAATTGGCATTGTTGCTACCACTGCCATCCTGCGCATCGGCATAGACAAAATCACCACCCTGGCCGCCGCGACCGTAATTATTCTCCTGAAAATTTCCCGCCACCTCATCAAATCCATACTGATAGAAGAGGTCGTGAACCACGTTGTTCATGTAAAACAAATTGGTGATGGCTGCATCTTCGTAGGCGGGGGCCGGTTGGTTGAGGTTCACCGGAAAATCAAACACCAGAAACGCTCCCCCATCCGGACTGTATCCTGGCTGGTTATCAGCATCGCGGTCTTCGCTAGCATAAACATTATTGCCACGGGTGATGGTGAATTCTGCTCCTGACTGCCCGTCGGTGTCATGCCACCCGAAAGGCGAAGCCACTGTATCTACCGGATCCACAATGAGACTGTCCGGGCCGTGATTGGGACTTTCTATAAAATAAGGAATGACCCGGTAAGAAGAGGAGGTGGACTCAATGCCCATGATGCTCTGCGGAAAAAACGGGGTAGGCGAATGGTGATGATTGTGTGCCTCTGCCGGTTCTCCAAATGAGCAATGGCTAACCCAGTCAACCTTGTCCAACAGCTTACCATTTGTCGCATCTACCCGCACACTCCACCAATGCTCTGAATCCAGTTGGTAAATGGAGAGATCCCAGACCAGAATCAACTCTCCCTCCGGGCCAGGCAGGTACATGAGCGTTACCGGAATATCTTCCTGAGACAAAGATGGGGCGTAAAAAACCGTGGTGCGACTCTCGGGCTGCTGTAAGATCGCTTGTGGATCACCAGAAATAGGCAATCCCAACGCCTGTGCTGCAAACCCAATGGCCTGGTTGGCTGAAATGCCTGGTTGGGTTGTGTTAGCTCTGCCAGCCAAATTTTGTTCCAGGCGATCCGCCACATGAACCAGTTGATTGTTCTGAAAGGTAAGATTGGCCGTGCCGTTGTAGACTTCGATACCGGCATGCCGTTGGCGAATGTGCACATGTGTGACGCCGTTGTGCTGGCTGGTAAACTGATCGGTCACAACCATATCGTCCAGATCGCCAGGATCAATTCCCTGCTCACTGGCATAGGACGACAAGTAACGATCCAAGAAAGCCCGATCCTGCTGAGAAAACAGGGAATCAGAACCAACCAACAACATGAATGATAAGAGAATTCTCCAGGAAGAGGAGATGGTTGAAAACATAGGTTTGGAATGTTGAGGTTGGGTAAATGAGTGAAATGTGTCTGAGAGAACGCACATCCATCATAAAGGATTTTTGATGAACCAGTGTTACAACAGCTCAGGCCGAAAATGTCCTACATACTGGTTGGAGAAATCTGAAAAAATTTCGACTTGAGCCTGGTTTATGTTCCTGTTCACATAAACTTGTACTTAAAAATGCACCAGATCGCCCGAAACCCGTCCTTCCAGCTGATTTTTTTGCCTTCTTCGTAGGTACGGCCGTAATAGGAAATGCCTACCTCGTAGATGCGGACGCCCTTCACTTTCGCCACTTTTGCAGTGACCTCGGGCTCAAAGCCAAATCGTTTTTCCCATAGATCCAGATTCTGAATGATGTCCAGGCGAAACATCTTGTAGCAGGTTTCCATATCGGTGAGGTTGAGACCCGTCATCATGTTGGAAAGAAAGGTTAGCAGACGGTTTCCCCGTGAGTGCCAGAAAAATAGAATTCGGTGAGGCTTACCTCCCATAAACCGGGAGCCATACACGACATCTGCATATCCTTCCAGCACGGGACCGAGCAACAGGTTGTACTCCCTTGGGTCATACTCCAGGTCGGCATCCTGAATGATCAGATAGTCGCCACTCGCACGTCGAATCCCGCTGTGAAGGGCAGCTCCTTTTCCCTGGTTTACCTCATGCTCCACATATACAAGGTCGGCCTTCGGGTTGTCTTTCTGCCAGGCTTCTACTTCAGCAGCCGTTTTATCGGTTGAGCAGTCATTGACCACGATCAGCTGCCTGGAGACATCCCCAATGAGACTCACCGAATGCACCCGGTCCAGCAATATCCGAATCGTCGGAGCTTCATTATAGGCCGGAATGACGATGGATAGTTTCATAGAGAAGGGAAAAAGGCAAAAAAGAGAGAAAGAAAGAAGATAGGCATGGAATTCTGATCAATAAAACTGAAGGCTTTCGATCAACTCTTCAAAAAGAGGTTTGGTGAGCTCGTAATCACTTTGATCCATGGTAGAGAGGCCGAATGCTACCAAATAATTTTCGTCGTAGTCGATGTAGGCATTAGACACCCATTTGGATCGACTGTTGGGAAATTGCGGGTTAGTACCCGTCATGTAAGATTTTTCCCAGGCCACAAGTCCCGAGGCAGTCTCAATGGGACGGCGTTTTTCCAGCACTTTGGCATTGTCATTCGCCAGAAAGGTAGTGTCCATCCAGTAAAAAACAGAGTCGAGGGTGCTGCACAGGGGCAAAGACTTGTTGATGTATTGGAGTTGGATGTAGGGTTGGTCCAGGGACAGCTGCCGCCCATTTCGGACGTAGGTGATAAAAATGCCGTTGTTGATATTGTTGGCTTCCGGCTTCACCCACTGCACGAGCTGGTTCATCATAGGTGCTAATGCTGGTTGGTGGGTGAGGGCAAATGACATCTCATATGCCTGAAAAATCAGGCTGCGCCCTTCACCCTGATAGACGTAGGGAAATGAGGTGGAATCACCAAGAAGACCTTTGTTCACGTTTTCCAAAATCTGAGCCTGTTCCTCCTCAGAGGGTGTATATGCATCTACCCCGGAGCTCTGAGAAGCTCCTTCTGATGCTTGTTGAGAAGTTTTTCCCTGGCAGGAAAACAGAACAGCTACCATGAGAATACTGGCCCAGCGGGCAATTGATTTCAGTGTCATGAGGTGGCATCTAGCGTTTACATTCCCCACAAATCTACATCAATCCCGCTCTTTCTGCACAATCTTCTACAGATCGGAACTTTTGTTGAAACCCAGAGTTGCTATTCTCGAACACTTATTTGTTCTTATCTCCATAATTATAACCCATATCAACATGACATTCACACTACCTGAACTCCCTTATGCACACGACGCGCTCGAGCCACATATCGATGCGAAGACCATGCAGATTCACCACGGAAAACACCACGCCGGTTATACCAATAAGCTCAATGCAGCTATTGAAGGCACAGCCCTCAACGGACAGCCTATCGAAGATATTCTCGCCAACATTTCTGCTCACTCCACGGGTGTGAGAAACAATGGGGGTGGTTTTTACAATCACTCTCTTTTCTGGTCTGTGATGGGTCCTAACGGGGGTGGTGAGCCCACAGGCGCCCTTGCTGACGCTATTAATGCCGCTTTTGGTTCCTTCGATGGATTCAAAGATGCCTTCTCCAAAGCCGCAGCTGGACAGTTTGGTTCCGGGTGGGCCTGGCTCATCAAAAAAGCTGATGGCACCCTTGCCGTCACCTCTACCCCCAACCAGGACAATCCGCTTA
>CAZLKP010000215.1:7554-8143 GCA_964560095.1 uncultured Bacteroidia bacterium | reverse complement strand
GAGCCGAAAATATCTCCTGTGATGCAGGAAGAGTGAACCCGGGCCAAAACGGGGTCTCCGGGCGCCCATTTGCCTTTGACGAGAGCTAGGTGAATGTCGCCTGTATCGATTTGCTCGTATGCGACAAGCTCAAAGTCGCCGTGTTCGGTCGGCATCTTCACACTGACTTCCCTCTTGATCAGGGATTCATGCGCGAGCCGGTATTCTATCAGATCCTCGATGGTGATGAGCTTTAGATCGAATTTATCCGCCACCTCTCTCAAATTCGGGAGCCGGGCCATTGACCCGTCTTCGTTCATGATTTCTACGATCACAGCAGCGGGCTCAAGTCCTGCCAGGGTAGCCAGGTCTATGCCAGCTTCTGTGTGGCCGGCGCGCCTCAGGACTCCACCATCTTTGGCTTTGAGTGGAAAAATGTGGCCAGGACGTCCGAGTTGGTCAGCTGAGGTATCAGCATCAATCAGCGCCTTGACAGTGCGGGCCCTGTCACCTGCTGAGATACCAGTGGTGACCCCATCACCCATAAAATCGACTGATACCGTGAATGCTGTTTGATGCTTGTCGGTGTTTTTGCCAACCATAAGGTCTA
>CAZLKP010000215.1:0-7544 GCA_964560095.1 uncultured Bacteroidia bacterium | reverse complement strand
CATCACAACGTTTTTCGGTCAGCGGGACGCAAATCAATCCTCTCCCATGCGTGGCCATGAAGTTAATCGCTGAGGTATCTGCAAAGCGGGCAGCCATGACGAAATCTCCTTCGTTTTCACGATCCTGGTCATCGACGACAATCACCATTTTCCCATTGCGGATATCTTCAATCGCAAATTCAACAGGGTCAATCCTGAGCTGTTTCGTCATAATCTGAGGGTAATAACTTGGTAGTAAAGATACAAAATGGATACGGAACCTTCGGGTCGAGGTTGTGAATGAAGGAGAAAGTATATGAATTCCCCTATATAAAAATCCATAATGTCCTCTCTCGTTAATGATATCTTTTCTTCAATAAATCATTTCTAATGTCCATAAAGGCGTACGTTTGATTAAAGCAGTTTTGTTGAAGTTATCTTTAACAAAAATTAGGTATTGTTAAATAATAGCGGTAAAATAAGATACTTAAAGGTTAAATAGCTCGACTGGAACCTAATTTTGTTTATCTTAGTCTGTCAGCTTTATCTTCTGATTCCATGCAGACCGCCTCAACACCATTAGACAAAACCATACTGGACAGGACCTCAGCCAGCTTAAAGGCAATTGCTCATCCGATCCGTTTGTCGATCATTGATCTGCTCAGGGATGGCAAACGAATGAATGTCACCCAGATCTATACAACGCTCGGACTTGAGCAGGCTGTCGCTTCTCAGCACCTGAGTATTCTCAAGGAAAAAGACATTTTGGATTCGCGCAGACAAGGAAAACACTCTTACTATTTCCTGAAACATCCCCGAATTGTTGAAGTGATTAATCTCGTTCTCAGCACCTACTGATTCCTCTATGCTCTTACTCAGCCTGTATTTGCAGATACCGTTCTGCTTCCGGTCCTGTCATGAAAAGCAGATCGAGAATGGATAATCCTTTTCCATCCGATTCGAACATATGCGGATATTCAGCTATGGTCTGAGTCGAAGAGGCCTCTGCATATCCTGCCCCAAATTCTTCTCTTAAGTCTATTCCGGCCTCTTGCTTTTCAATGTAAGCAGCAGACCAGATCACGGATTGTCTCATTCCTGATAGCCGCATCACGAGCTCATAGGATGATTTGAGCCAGTTTACCAGCAACTCATGCCGGTATTGAAAAAATGCTTCAACTTCTGTCTCAAACAACTCGAAATAGGGGCTGTTTCGGTAGGCATTTCTGATGCTTCTGAGGTGAGTTTCCGGCCAGTCTTCTTGGTAGTCTACTTTTTTTTTGCTGATCGGTGCCCGACGACTTCGACGCTCTACCGGAATGGACAGAGCAATAGGTCCGCTGGGATGGTCGATCCAGGTGCGGCTGGTCAGCTGCTGTTTTCGGTACCAAGCGTGAATCTCAATGACTGGGCAACGGCTCATGAGCCAGGCCGAATACCAGTGAACAGGTGCAAAGTAGCAGACCGGAAAAACCTCCGGACAGTCTGATTTGTTTGCTGATGCTGAACGATGCCTCACAATCTAACAAAAGTAATGTTTTCCCGTCCATTTCCTTCTGTTTATCTTTCGCAAAGGAATCCTTGAGAGGTATGCGGTTCCTGAATGTTGATTGTCATGAATACAAAACTACTGTTAATTCTAATGGGGCTTCTCTGGGCCGGAGCTGGCCTGAAGGCTGCAGGCGAGGAGAGCCCGGTTCTGTTTTTTATGGACATATGCCGATTTCAGGACTCACGCGTATCTGAACCGACGGCAGAAATCTATTTTTCTGTTGATGGCTCCAGCGTTTCGCATGTGATGCGGCAAGATCAACGCTACCACGCCGCAGTCAATATCAAGTGGTTTTTGAGGAGGCTGGATCAGGAGGATAGTATCATTGTTGCGGGGGATAATCTCTTGCTGGACTGGCCGCAGGGGCAGTTTCCGGAAGATACGAGCGCTGACATGCTTCGCAAGCACATGTTTCACTTCCATTACATTCAGTTGCCTCCCGGAACCTATCTGATTGAGGCAACTGTCTCTGACCAGAACTCCCCTGGGAATAAACCAGCAGTGGCCTACAAAGAATTTGATATGGAAGGCAACAACCCTTTCATGGTACAATTCAGCGATATCAAATGGGTAACTTACCGAAGGGGGAGCGATAATCTCAGAAATCGCCAGGATCTGCTCCCGCTGGTGACCAATGATGCCTATATCAATCAGGATTCTCTGGTTTTTTATCAGGAAATTTACAATGTGGACTCGGAAGTAGATGGCAAATTCGTCATTCGCGCTAGAATTTTGCAGGGGGAGCACATTCTGTATGATTATGAAACCACTACGGGGCGGCTCGCTCAAAAAACGAATGCCTATCTCAGCCTGATGCCCGGACTTGATCGATTGAGATCCAACACCTATCACCTTCTGATCGAACTACTGGATCAGCGAAATCAGGTTTTTTCCACCTATCGCAAAAAATTTTATGTGTTTAATTCCAGGCTCGATCAGAATCTGAGCTCCGTATCAGCCTTTAATCCCGAAGCTGATCTGTTTAATGACTTATCTGCAGAAGAGCTGGACTATTATCTTCGGACTCTCAGGTGGATCAGCACGGATCAGGAGCGGCAATTTATTCGGGTGCTGGAATCGCAGGAGCAAAAGAGAAATTACTTGTATAATTTCTGGGAGAAACGGAAGCGTTTTCCAGCCCAGAAAGTGGAGGCGCTTTGGAACGGACACATCAGAGCGATCCATTATATCAATCAGCAATTCAAGTCCAACCTGAATGAAGGGTGGGAAACTGACCGTGGACGGGTGTTTCTGAAGTACGGTATCCCCAGTGATGTGGAAAGATATCCATCCGAATCTGCCGCAGTACCCTGGGAAATGTGGCGATATGATGTCCTCGGCGCTCAGTCTAATGTGATTTTTATCTTCTTTGATCCGGACCTGACCACAGGAGAATACCCCTTGCTCCATAGTACCAAGTATGGGGAGGTTTACAACCCCAGGTGGCAGGAACAAGTGTCCAACCGCAATTCTGTGCATACTCCCGGTTCGATTGATTTTGAAAGGGATCCCAGCAGGCAGCGCTACAACGACAAATTTGACCCCAATAATTAGGGAATGTTTGCTCAGCTTTTGTACAGGCTCCTTAGGGTGGCAGGCTCATTGCCGATGTCCTGGCTTCATGCCTTCTCGTCCTGTGTGGCGTGGTTTCTTCGGGTGGTGCTGAAGTACAGGCGTGAGGTGGTTCTGAACAACTTGCGGTCCTGTTTTCCCGAGGCCAAAGCCTCCGACATCAACAGATGGGCCAAAGATTCTTATGTGCACTTGACTGATGTGATCATGGAAATGATCAGAGGAATCAGCATGCCTGGGGAAGAGCTGGACATACGGATGAAGTTGATAGAGGAGGAGAAACTTGTTGATTATATCAAAAACCATCCAGGAGAGGGAGGGATTGTGCTGGCTACTCATTATGGCAATTTTGAATGGGTGGCCTTCCGCCTGGATCGCTGGTTTCACCAGCAAGGGATTCCCACTTCTGCGATTTATGCCCAGCTTTCTCATGGTACGGCTGACGCTTTGATGCGTCGCGTGCGAGGGCGCTGGGGCGCGAATCTCATTCCCAAGCGGTACGCCCTGATCCATACCCTTCGCATGATCCGCGAGCGGCACATGGTTGGCTTCATGACTGATCAGTCGCCAGTCCGGGATGCCCTGGCTTACGAATTGACCTTCCTGGGTCGGCAAACCCGATGGTTGCAGGGCGCCGTGAGGCTGGGCGCCAAGATTGACGGGCCAGTGTTTGTGGCAGATGTGAAACGGATGGAAAGGGGAACATATGAATTGAGGTTGATCCCGGTATCCAACCTCATAAAAACAGCGGAAGACAAAGGGAAGGCACTCATGCTGACCTACATACAGATCCTGGAAGCAAGAATCAGGGAAGCTCCTGGCTATTGGCTTTGGTCTCACAAGCGGTGGAAAGAAATGGACCAGGCAGGCAGGCAGGGCAAAAAAGATCATTCACCTGTTAAGCCGATTTATTGACCGGATGAACAGGAGGTTGTACATTTAGGTTGTGATTATCTTTTCGAATTAAGCTCAAGATTATGTTGAATATTCCGGATATGATGGGAAAGTTTCAGGAGATGCAGGGGCGACTGAAGGAAGTAAGGGAACAGATGGACCATATTACCGTCGAATCGGAGTCGGGAGGCGGTATGGTACGGGTGACTGCCAATGCCAACCGAAAAATCCTAAAAATCGACATTGATCCTGATATCATCGACAAGGATGATCCCGAAATCATGGCAGATCTGATCACGGCTGCCGTCAATAAAGCCCTCGAACAAGCTGAGGAAAGAGGCCGTGAAGAGTTGGAAAGTGCCACCAAAGGCATGCTTCCCAATATTCCGGGTCTGGATTTGAGTAAATTTGGCCTCGGCGGGTAACAGCACGCCACATCGCTTATGAATCCGCATTCGCCGCCTGTTACTATCGTTATTCTCAATTGGAATGGACAAGCCTGGCTGGAGAAATTCCTGCCTGCTGTCTTCGCCGCTTCCTATTCCGCCTACACAGTCCTTGTCGTTGATAATGGGTCCACCGATGGCTCTGTGGATTGGCTGGAGCATCAGTATGGCAACCAGGTGGAAGTCTTGGCGTTGCGTGAAAACCATGGGTTTGCCGAAGGCAACAACCAGGCCATCCCCCATATTAGAACGCCTTATGCTGTTCTTCTGAACAGTGATGTTGAGGTGTCGGAAAACTGGTTGGAACCTCTGATCCATGAGATGGAGTCAGATTCAAGGATCGCTGCCGTGCAGCCCAAAGTGAAGCTTTGGGCAGATAAAGCATCTTTTGAATATGCCGGAGCCGCTGGTGGTTGGATTGATCGGTTTGGGTATGCCTTCTGCCGGGGTCGAATATTTGATATACTGGAACCTGATACCGGTCAATATGACGAGGCGCAGGACTGCTTCTGGGCTACTGGAGCCTGCATGATGCTACGTACATCCGTGGTGCAGGAGATCGGTCTGTTTCACGGAGAATTATTCGCCCACTGGGAAGAAATTGATTTTTGCTGGCGTGCTCTGAACCTTGGATACCGGGTGCGTGTAGCGCCTCAATCTGAGGTATTTCATGTCGGAGGCGGAACGCTGCCGCAGGGCAGTTCCAGAAAAACGTTCCTGAATGTCCGCAACAGCCTGATCTGCCTGTTTCTGAACTTACCTACCGAGCGGAGATTCCGCGTGTTGCTGGGTCGTTTGATTCTGGATGGGGTCTGGGCTGCAAAGTCGCTGCTGAGCGGCCGTGTCTCGGATATCGGAGCGATCATTCGGGGGCACTGGGCATTTTTTGGATCCATGGGAGCCTGGCAAAAAAAGCGAAAGGCCATGTACCCAACCCCTGTTCAACAGATGCCTGCATCTGGCTATTGGAAGGGAAGTGTCGTCTGGGCGCATTTTGCCAAAGGCAAAACACGCTTTTCAGACATCGTGAAATAACTATTTTTTCTTCGCCTTCTTTTTGCCTCGCTTGGGCTTGCTTTTGTGCTCCTCGTGCAGCTTTTCTGCATCTTCCAATGTGATGCTTTCAGGATTCACATCTTTGGGGATTTTGACATTCGCCCCGTGAATCTTTAGGTAGGGTCCCCAGCGACCTCGCAGAATCTGAGCGTCATCGCTAAGGGTGGCGATGATTTTGTTGGCTTCCCGCTCCCTTTTGGCCTTGACCAGCTCAATGGCCCGGGGAAGCTCAATCGAAAATACGTCGTCTTCCTCGTCCAAAGATGCGAATAATCGACCGAGCTGCACATAAGGGCCGTATCGGCCGATATTGGCTTTGATCGGTTGCTCTTCGAATTCTCCGAGAATGCGGGGAAGCCTGAACAACTCCAGTGCATCTTCCAGGCTGATGGTTTCGAGACGCTGGTTTTTGCGGAGAGAGGCAAATTTTTTGTCTTCATCATCGGCATCTCCCATCTGTACCAGCGGACCAAAACGGCCTAGTCTGGCGATCACCAATTTTCCAGTTTTGGGATCTTTGCCCAGTTCACGATCGCCAGAGGCACGTTCTGCGTGTTCTGCGATATGTTTCACCTGTGGGTCAAAGTCCTTATAGAAATCATCCAACAAGCTGCGCCATTGCTGCTTTCCAGTAGCGATTTCATCAAACTGTGCCTCCATTTTGGCGGTGAAATGGTAGTCCAGAATGCTGGGAAAAAACTTGGTGAGAAAGTCATTCACCACCATCCCGAGGTCAGTCGGGAAGAGTTTCGCTTTTTCGGCTCCGGTGATTTCTGTTTTGGACTGATCCAGCAAGGTGTCATTTTCCAGGCGTAACAAGTTGAGGTCCCGAGGCGTGCCATCGCGGGATTCTTTCTCCACATATCCGCGCTTTTGGATGGTTGTGATTGTCGGTGCATAGGTTGAAGGACGCCCGATGCCCAGTTCTTCCAGCTTTTTGACCAAGCTTGCTTCCGTATATCGGGGCGAAGGGCGACTGAAGCGCTCCAGGGCTTCCATGAATTTCAGCCTGAGGTCTTCACCGATTTCCATAGGGGGCAGCACACCTGCCGCGGCTTCCTCTTCCTCCTCCTCGTCGTCTTTTCCTTCAATGTAGAGTTTGAGAAATCCGTCAAACTTCAGCACTTCACCGGTGGCCTTAAAAACGGCATCATTGGTCGAAACCGAAATATCTACGGTTGTTTTTTCGAGTTCAGCATTGGCCATCTGGGAGGCAAGTGTACGCTTCCAGATCAGCTCATAGAGTCGCTGCTCATTGCGGCCGAGATCAGAGAGCTGACTGTGAGAAAAGTCGGTCGGTCTGATAGCTTCGTGGGCCTCCTGAGCATTCGAATTTTTATTTTTGTACTGGCGGGGTTGGCTGTATTGCTCACCATACTGGTTGAGGATTTGCTCTTTGGCTTCTGTTCGCGCCTGATCTGAGAGGGCAACAGAGTCTGTTCGCATGTAGGTGATTTTGCCGGCTTCGTAGAGTGTCTGAGCTACCCGCATGGTTTGGGAGACACTGAAACTGAGCTTGCGGCTGGCTTCCTGCTGCAGGGTAGAGGTAGTGAATGGCGCAGCTGGCGATTTTTTGCTGGGTTTTTTGACCAGGTCTGTAATGGTGTAAGCCGCTCCCTTACAGGACTCCAGATAGGCTCTTGCGGAATCCAGGTCTGGGAGTTTTTTGGCCAGATCTGCCTTAATGACGGCGTTGGAAGCCAGGAAAAACTCCGCAGTAATTTTGTAGGTGGAAGTTGGTTCAAATGCCGTAATCTCGCGCTCGCGCTCAACGATAAGTCTCACGGCCACAGACTGAACCCGACCGGCCGACAGGCCGGTTTTGACCTTTCTCCACAAAACGGGGGAAAGTCGAAACCCTACAATCCGATCGAGAATTCTTCGGGCCTGCTGCGCATTGACCAAATTGTAGTTGATGTCCCTTGGGTTTTCAATCGCCTTTTGTATGGCCGATTTGGTAATGGAGTTGAAAACAATCCGCTTGGTCTTGTTCTTATCGAGTCCCAGTTCTTCTGCCAAATGCCAAGAAATGGCTTCTCCCTCAC
>CAZLKP010000214.1:3166-8174 GCA_964560095.1 uncultured Bacteroidia bacterium | reverse complement strand
GTTCGGCCCTCAGCAAACGCTCATACTGGTAAAATTCATATTCGGTTTCTCTGGCTTCGTAGATCAGCACCGTATCATTGTCTTCCACTTCAAAGCGAAGTTCCATGAAGTCAATCCGGGGCATGTCAAAAAAGCAGCCATCTGCATTTGCACCAACAAACTCCAGGTGGTCATAGACCAGCCTGAAATGCAAGTACTGCACCTGCTCAGGGCGACAATACTCACTCACTACGATCAGGGCCTGATCCCCGATGATGCGGTTGGGATCAACCTGAATGGTCAAATCAGCCTGGCGTTCCTTGAGAATTTCGCCTGCGTTGACTCCTTGCAGATAGCCTTCATTGACCCAGACTCCCTGAATCATTGTGAGGTATTGTCGGAGCCGGTCTGGTCCGGGAGCTTCTGCCACTGTCGACGCGACTTGCGTAGCAGGGGGGCTGGCGCAGGTCAACCCGGCGAAAAGTAGGCCTGCAAACAAAGCGAGTATCGTCGGGGGGTGTTTCATCTTCTTCAGGGTTTATTGAAGAAGAAAAAAGGGATTCCTATCTTAGAATCCCGATGATTTTTTCCCTGATAACGGGTGACTTTTTGTTCTTGCTACGATCAGGTGCTACGATTTTACGAGGAATCTAGCTTCGCCGATTTTTTCTCCACCAGCATAGACTTCCAGAAAATTGGGACCCGTGGAGAAGCTTTCACCCTCGGTAGGTGTGAAGATCTGGGTCAATTCCTGAGGCACACCCTGATATTCGGCCTTGATCTGCATGGAAAAGGCCTTGCTCTCTCCTTCGTGAATCCAGGTACCCGAAGAACCTGGGTTACTGTAGGTTTCGCCATGGCTGTTTTTGACCACGATATGAAGGACTTTCAGTCCGGAAGGAACGTCGCCATACCCGACCAGGTTAAACCGAATTTTCACACTTTCCATTTCTTTTTGGGCAAAAAGACCTCCCTGCTCGAAGGCTGAATTGCTGGACTGGCGGGCAAAAAACGTGATGCTCTCAGCGGTCAGTCCTTGTCGGTCGGCAGGTTCCGGACCCATGGTGGAGACGTTTTCACAGTTTTCAACTTGCTGCGCCAACGTGATGTTTTCGGTCACGACTACTTCCATGAGGCTGTCGTTGGATTCCAGCACCACATTCACCGAATCAATCAGTCGGGTCATGCGGGAGTTGTCAATCACCAGAAAATCGATTTCCTGTTTGTACTGATCCAGGAGCTGGACCTTGGCTTCGGAGATTTGGTTCCTAAGTCGCTCAATCACGGATTTATCCACCCTTCCCTGGCGCTCCAGTTCCTCTACCCGTTCTGTGAGCATGTTGATCTCGTCATACTTCTCCTGAAGCAGGCGGTCTTTTTGGCCAAGCTCATTGGTCATCTGCTCTGCATTGAGCTCGATATCGAGGATTGAGCTTTCGAGATCCATGATCTCCGTCAGTAGTTCGTCGGCCTCATCGTTGCCGGTAGAGGCTGGGCTGCGGTCTCCAAAGAAATGAATCAGGAGAAATGCGATGATGGTCAGGACGAGGAGTCCGGAAATAATCAGCGTATTTCTGCTCGGCTTTTTTCTTGCCATGGGATAAAATTGTCGCTGCAGCTAAATTAGGAAAAAACCTGTGTCGCCAACCAACAAATTTCAGACCATTAATTCCGGAAATCTTACTAACGGGGTATCTGTCGAAGTAGAAAGATGATTCGGAGGTGGAAACTTTCCCTTCCTTTCTCCACCTTTGCAGGAACACCTCCACAACATTTACTCTCATAATTGTATGAAATTTTTTATTGACACCGCCAACCTTGACGAAATCAAAGAAGCCGCTGCTATGGGTGCGCTTGATGGCGTCACCACCAATCCTTCTCTGATGGCTAAAGTCGGCGTTACTGACGTCAAGGAGCATTATCGCAAGATTTGTGATATGGTCGATGGCGATGTATCGGCTGAAGTGATCTCCACCGATGTGGATGGCATCATTAAAGAGGGCCTCGAACTGGTCAAGATCCACGACAACATCACCGTTAAGGTGCCCATGATCAAAGACGGTGTCAAAGCAATCAAAGCCTTGGCTTCTGAGGGCATCAAGATCAACTGTACCCTCATCTTTAGCCCGATTCAAGCACTCGTAGCTGCCAAAGCCGGTGCAAAATATGTGTCGCCCTTCATCGGTCGCCTTGATGATATCGGTCATGAAGGCATGGAACTTATCGACGATATCCGCCTCGTGTTTGATAACTACGGTTTCCCCACAGAAATCTTGGCGGCCTCCATCCGCCACAACCAGCATCTGCTGGCATGTGCCAAAGCTGGGGCCGACGTCGCTACTATGCCACTGAAAGTGATCGAAGGCATGATCAAGCACCCGCTGACTGACAGTGGCCTAGAGAAGTTCCTCGCTGATCACGCCAAGAGCCAGAAGTAGGGGAAGGGAAGGCAGCAAAAAACAAAAGGGTCAAAGCAGGGTGAATGTCTCTGTTTTGACCCTTTCTCATGACGTATTGCTGGCCCTGTTTCATGACAGGTTGAAAGAGAAACTAGCGTGAGTACCTGATCTATTTGGTGTGCTGCTGACCAGGAAACCTGAGCAGGTAGGCTTTTGGGTGAAATCCCTAACCGTAGATACGGTCTGGTCTCGCCTGTGACAGCAAAGCGGTCTGACTTTTCAAAAATACGAAAGAGGAATGCTTTCGCATCCCTCTCTCATCAGGCGGCAAAAAAAAATGGAGACTAATTTTACTCCGCTGTGCCGAAATGCGGCACAACTTCGTAACTACCAATATAGGAACGCAGGGATAGGGAGGATATTTTTAAGGATGCCTAATTCCCATTATTCATTTTCCATGGAGCTTTATTGGGGGGTGTCTTTTTCCTGTGCTTGCGGCAGAAAAATAAAAGTAGGAATCCTTCCAGACGAATTGATTCCACTCAAGCGAATATTCGCGAATGCCCCCCTAAAAGGTTTGAATTGTTGGGTGAAGGCCGTAGTTTTGACAGCGTCTCAGGCAAAAGGTCTGGGACATTTATTCCACTACATTGAAATGTGAATTAGCCATTCCTCCGCATGAAGCTACACGAATACCAGGCCAAATCCCTGATCAAACAATTTGGTGTCCCGATTCAGGAAGGGATCGTTGCCTCCACCAAAGAAGAGGCCACTGACGCAGCCAAACAGCTCTATGACAACCCAGACGGACAATTCTTTGTCATCAAAGCCCAGATCCATGCCGGCGGGCGAGGAAAAGGATCCGTGCAGGAAACCGGATCCAAAGGAGTTGTCGTTACCAAAGGATTAGATACTGTCGAAGAAGTGGCGGGAAATATCCTGGGCGGAACGCTGGTCACCATTCAAAATGAAGCCATCGGTGGGAATGTCGTACAAAAAGTCCTCATCGCTGAGGATATGTACTATCCTGGTGATAGCGAGCGCCATGAGTATTACATCTCAATCATGCTTGACCGTGAAAAGGGCAAAGATGTGATCATCGCATCTTCAGAAGGGGGGATGAATATCGAAGAAGTCGCCGAAAACACCCCTGAACGCATTGTGAAGGAGTGGGTAGATCCAGCCGTGGGGCTTCAGGGCTTCCAGGCCCGTAAAATCGCCTATGGCATGGGGATGAGTGGTCTTGGCTTCAAAAATGGCGTCAAGTTTATCATGAACCTCTACAAAGCGTATCAGGGCACTGATGCCGATATGCTGGAGATCAACCCGATGTTCAAGACAGCAGATGACAAAGTGGTCGCTGTGGACTGTAAAATGTCGATTGATAGTAACGCGCTGTATCGCCACAAAGACATCGCTGCGATGCGTGACATCGCCGAGGAAGATCCGCTTGAAGTCGAAGCCTCGGAGCATAGTCTCAACTACATCAAGCTCGACGGAAACGTGGGCTGTATGGTGAATGGTGCCGGTCTTGCTATGGCTACTATGGATATGATTAAGCTCTCCGGTGGTGAACCTGCCAACTTCCTCGATGTAGGTGGAGGAGCCAGCCCCGAAACGGTAGAGCAAGGCTTCCGAATTATTCTCAAAGATCCCAACGTGAAAGCCATCCTGCTGAATATTTTTGGTGGAATTGTTCGCTGTGATCGTGTCGCCAATGGCGTTGTAGAAGCATATAAAAATATTGGTGAAATCAAGGTGCCGATCATTGTGCGCCTGCAGGGAACCAACGCAGAAATCGGTGCCAAAATTATTGACGAATCCGGCCTGAAGGTAACTTCTGCCATCACCCTGGCAGAAGCAGCAGCCAGGGTCAAGGAAGCACTTTCCTGATTGAATCTGCGAAGATCTGTGCTTACCGCTGCGGTGGAAAGGGGACGCAAAGAACGGGGTAGATCCATTCTTTGCGTCTATTTTTTAGCAGCATTGCGTTGGGAAATGAGAGGATGACGAAGTGGAATGAATCTGTGTAGCAGGATACCCAAACCAGATCAATTCACGATTATGACCGTGGTTTCATTACTCCCTGATTTATGAACAAACGCCCGGTTGTAGCGCGAGCCATCCTCTTACCATTTATCCTGGTCACGTCCCTGTTTGCCATGTGGGGATTTGCCAATGCCGTGACCGACCCCATGGTTACGGCCTTTAAAAAGGTCCTGGAGCTGGACAATGTTCAGGCGTCACTGGTACAACTGGCTTTTTATGGCGGCTATTTCACCATGGCATTACCGGCAGCCTTGTTCATCCGGAAATATTCCTACAAAGTTGGGATTCTCATCGGCCTGGCGCTCTATGCGGGCGGGGCGTTGCTGTTTTATCCGGCTGCCGTGACCGAGCAGTTCGTGTTTTTCCTTATGGGGTTGTACATCCTTACGTTCGGGCTGGCCTTTCTCGAGACCAGCGCTAATCCCTATATCCTGGCTATGGGCTCCCCCGAAACGGCAACCCAGCGCCTCAATCTGGCCCAGGCTTTCAATCCCGTCGGGAATATCATGGGCTTGCTGGTGGCTCAGCAGTTTGTCCTGAAAAACCTGGAGCTGGAACCGGAGCGAAGCCATAATATAAAT
>CAZLKP010000214.1:0-3156 GCA_964560095.1 uncultured Bacteroidia bacterium | reverse complement strand
GCTGAAAAGGCCGCCATTACGACTTCCGATCTCATGGTGATCCGGGATCCTTATGTCGTGCTTGGCCTGGCGGTGATTGTGGTGTTGATCCTGATTGCGGTCAACAGGATGCCCAAAGGTAAAGCCGATGAGATGAGCCTATCGCTGGGTGAGGTATTTCGTTCATTGGGGCGACGGCGGGTGTACCTGGAAGGCGTGATCACACAGGCTTTTTATGTGGGGGCACAGATCATGTGCTGGACCTACATTTACCAGTATGCGGAGGCCATTGGCCTGAGTGCTGAGGAAGCGGGAACCTATCAGTTTTTTGCTTTTGTGGTCTTTTTCATCGGACGATTTGTGTGCACCTTCTTGCTGCGCTATGTGGATTCGGGGAAGCTGCTTATGGGCTTGTCCTTGCTGGCAGTGGTGTTTACGCTGGGCACGATGTTTATCACGGGTATCTGGGGGGTATATTCACTGGTGGCGATTTCCTTCTGCATGTCACTGATGTTTCCAACCATTTACGGAGTAGCCCTGGAGGGTCTGTCCGAGGATGAATCCAAAATCGGGGCCGCTGGTCTGGTGATGGCCATTGTAGGTGGAGCCTTGATGCCCACGCTCCAGGGGATGATACTGGACATTGGGGGCACAGGCTACACAGACATCTCGATTCTGGGGGTGTCGGAGGTCAATTTTTCCTTTTTCCTTCCGCTTCTGTGCTTTTTGATCATCGCCGGGTATGGCGGTCGTGTAGCTTTGAAGCATCAAAAGGAATAATTCCCACATTCTCCAGAGGAAATGCTGATCGTTCCGTTTGGTTCTTTGGTCAGAATCCTATATGCCCAGGTCTCGGGCTGGCTGTTGTGAGACCATTCGCGAACCTGGTCAGAAGATGATTCAGGAGAAAACTCACCTACAGAATGTCACCAATACCGAGCAAAAATCAGGAAACTGGAGCCGTTGGCCAAGACTTTCTCAGCTCAAAAAACAACTCCCAGTAACCCGGAATCCTACTTGAATCATCCAGGTTATTAAGCATGATGAGTGTGAGGCCGGTTTTAGGATCGTGTATGTAGCAGGTCCGGAAGCCACGCCACCACCCAAAATGATAGGGAATTGTCTCTTCATCTGTGACCCGAAGGCGCCAGCCAAATCCATAATTGTATGTTCGGTCGGGACTCCCGGGTATCCACATTTCTGTCATGGACTCGGGGCTGACCAGGCGACCTTCCCGAATGGCCCGGTCGAATTTTTGCATGTCATTGATACTGGCATACACATTTTTATCTCCCCATACACCATCGATATAGTCCTGCCAGGCAGGGTAGTATCTCCCTCGACCGGGTTTGTATCCGATGACTTCCGGGACCATGGTCCTGTCACCTTTGGTGTATACAAATGCATCGCTCATCCCTAGCCGGTCAAAAATCTTTTCCTGAAGAAGCTCATCATAGGGGACTCCAGAGACCCGCTCCACCAGTTCGGCCAGCACCACATAGTTGGAATTGCAGTAGTTGAATCTGTGGTCGGGGGTGAAAAAGGTGATGGGTGCATGATCCGCATACTGGCGAATGACGTCATCATTGTGAAGCGGTTGTTTGGGATCCTTCCAGTACCAGCTGGCCACAGCCATGTACCGGGATAGCCCAGATCTGTGGGTGAGAAGGTGACGAATCGTTTGGTCGTGATAAGGCCATTCCGGGATGTGGTGGTGCACCGGGTCATCTATCTGCAGCAGCCCTTCGTCCGCAAGCAGCATGACTGCCGTGGCAGTAAACATTTTTGAAACCGAGGCGAGTTGAAATGCGCTGTTGGTGCTGAGTGGCTGATCGTTTCGGATATTGGCTACGCCATGAGACCAGGATAAAAGTGGCAGACCCTTATGGGCCACGAGAATGGAGCCATTGAATTGATAGGTGGAAGTGAGTTGCTGCTTCAGAGAATGAAGCCGATCCTGCATGAGAAGCCTGACGGATTCATGCTCGAACTTTTCCCACAGAGCCGACCGGGACCAATCCCGAACCATTTGAGGGGCATACGCACGTTGAAAGACCAACAGGACAGGGAGTATGGCTCCCACAACTAACAGAACGCTCAGCTTCCCTTTCATACACGTGATCAATGTCTGTTCTACCGTTTCAAATCGCATTCCGCTTTCGCGAATGACTGCTTGACAAATTAAGAAATATTAGATATTCCGAAGTTCGGAGCTAAAATAACCCTAAAACAAACGCATGGCATGAAATAATTGCAAAATCACGCTCAGTTCTGCGTTTGGTATTCGTCAATAACCTGTCCATCAGTTGTTTCCAATCTAAGCGTAAATGTAGCATCTGGCCCATCAACGTGCTCAAAATGAAAACTGAATTTTCGCGTTCCAGGGTTCAGGCGATTGAAGGTAGTCATGACCCGAAACAGATTTCCTTCCGGATCATACAGAGCAACTCTTCCGGAGCCTAAAGGTTCAGGAACGTGCATGTCCCAGACGCCCTCCACTTGTCGCCTGGGAAATGGCTCATCCATCTCCATGCTGATGGAAACAGGCTGACTAGCCAGAATCTGCCCACCACTGACCGCCCGAAGGCTGTAATCCAGGCCAGGCATAACCGGTGTGTCAGCAATGGTTCGACTGCGATGAAAGCCTTTGTGAAGTTGTCTTTGATCTGTAATTCTCATGTGAAGGCGCCCTTCGCTATCATAAAGACCGATTTCCACAACCGCATCTTCTGGCAAATCATACCCTAGGATGGCCTGTTGCCGCAGACGGGGAAGCTCCAGAATACTGTCCTCGACTGTAATTTGTTTTTCGGATACGATCTCTTCGCCATCTACCAACTGGAGAAAAAAAACATCACTGCTGTCACCTGTATGGCTGGCCCCGACCTTGTACTGTTGAAATCCATCCTCGATTTGCCTGTTTGAAAAGTATTCTCTGATAATTTCACCCGCTTCGTTGACCAAAATGAGTTTGCCTTGCTCAACAGGTTGATGAAGCAGACATTCAATGCTGGCATCTATTCGGATAATTCTGTGTGGTCTTGGGGTAAAGGAAAAAGCGCTCATCGGAACGCCGGTGATTTCGCTCACCGTTTCTGCAAGGTCGCGGGTTTCGGTGGGATTAAGGCCGTAGATTGTGCTTACAGGCTCCCGGCTGGTGACCGCCCACATCGCGGA
>CAZLKP010000213.1:0-8191 GCA_964560095.1 uncultured Bacteroidia bacterium | reverse complement strand
ACACTGCAAGAGATGCAATCATCATAAAAACGCCAATTGTTGTTCTCATAAAAAGTTCGGTTATGAGTTACTGGTTGCAACTCGAAGGTTGGGCGTTGGGACTCCCCTTTATACCCCATGCCTGTATACCTCTTGTACCTGCTCTACTTTTCCACACCTGATTTACGTCCTCATAATATTCGCTTCGCGGCCAAACATTCTCACGGAAAGCATAACGGAAATGGCCGCCAGCACAATCAGGGAGATAAATACCACCGCCAGCAAGCCATAGTCCACAGTGCCGGCCAGCATCTCTTTGGAGGCAAGCGCCACATTCAAAATGGGAATGAGGGCCGTACCAAAGTTGAGCTCGATACCGGGCATGAGGCCGATGGCCGCAGGTACGATCACGCCGATGTTTAGCGGCGTCACCATGCTCTGTGCTTCCTTGAAGGTCTTGGCATAGGTTGTGACTGGCACAAGCACACCTGCAAAAAAGACCGCCAAGGGCAGAATCATCAGAATCAGCATGATGATAGTGCCGGGCTGGGCCATGTCCAGCAGCGGCTCGCGGAGAACATCCGGGATATCCAGAAAGTTAAGACTCAGTACCAGTCCCAGGATCCCTACCAGGGCAGATAATAAGCCTGAAGTGGCAACCACGATCATTTTTCCTGTGAGTATTTCCAGGCGGTTTACCGGCAGGGTAAACAGCGTCTCCATGGTGCCGCGTTCTTTTTCACCGGTAAACAGGTCAATGGCCGGATACATACAGCCAATGAAGCTGAAGATCACAAAGATGTAAGGGAGAAAGCCACCGGCAATTTTCCCGATTTGTTCCTGCTGGGTAGCAATGTCATGGCTGATATCGAGGTTAATGGGATTGACAGTAGCCTGCGAAAAACTTAGGGCCTGCATGCGCTGCCCCAGCACCGTTTGCTCATAGGCGTTGATGGGTGCTTCCAGGCGCCTGCGAATATTGTCGTCGTCGGTACCCAGGTGATAAATCATCACACGGCCGGATTCGAAGCGAGCCATAGCCGAGTCAAAGTCTGCGCTGACACGCAGGACCAGATCCAGGCTGTCACTCCTGATCAGGCGCGCCGTATCTTCGAGCACAATGCCCCGGATCAGATTCAGGCCCGGCGCTGCCTCCACCGCAGAAATCAAATCTGCGCCCTGATTTCCCTCGGAGATGAGGCCGATGTTGAGTTCTTTTTCACGGGCTTTTTCCGCCACTGACTTCTGTACAGAAAGGGTGATGCCAAAAATAGCCGGAAAAAGCACCAACGGTAGTACGATCATGGTGATCATGGTGCGCCGATCTCTCAGGGTATCGAGAAATTCTTTTTTTACAATGGTCAGAATGGTTGACATGTTGGTTCAGGTTGATGGGTGAAATCTGACAGAAGATGATTAAACGGCGGCGGGTTCTTCGACCACACGAATAAAAGCTTCGGTGAGCGTGTAGTCCTCATACTGGTCACGGAATTCATCCATGGTCCCAGAAAAATGGAGCCTGCCTTTGTGGATAATCACCAGATCGTCGCAAAGCAGATCCACCTCAGACATGATGTGAGAGGAAAAGATCACCGTTTTCCCCTGGGTTTTGCAATCGCGGATCAGTTTGATGATGTTTTCGGCTGTGATAACGTCCAGGCCAGAAGTGGGCTCGTCGAAGACCACGACTTCCGGATCGTGAATCATGGTGCGGGCAATCGAGACCTTCTGCTTCATCCCGGTGGAGAGCTGGCCGATTTTTTTTGAGGCGAATTCATGAATCCCCAACAGGGTAAATAGTTCGTCCTTCCGTTGTTTGAATGTAGCACTGTCCATCTGATACAGATCGCCAAAATATTTAATCACCTCCTCCGGGGTCAAGCGCTGATACAGCCCAGTGCTACCGGTGAGAAATCCGATACTGGCGCGTACTTCGCGCGGATGACTGCTCACCTCGTGGCCAGCCACCCGGATGGTACCACTCGTGGGTTTAAGGATGGTCGCGATCATTCGCAGGGCAGTAGTCTTTCCGGCACCGTTGGGGCCAAGCAAAGAAAAAATTCTTCCGGGCTGGCAAGTGAATGAAACATCATCTACTGCCTGAACGGTGGAGGCACTAATGCCCATTTCGGCCCGTTGCTTCTTGTTTAAGTTGAATGATTTAACAAGATGTTGGACTTCAATCATGGATTGGGTGGTTGATGTTGTGATCGGATAGCGGATCCGGGAATCCATTTATATCCCTGTTTTTGTCCAGGTTTGTAGCTTACAGTCGACTTTTCTTACAGGTTGAATTTAAAAAAATGCCAGATCAGATGACCTGACTCTTTTGTTTCCATACACATAGATGCGTGATTGGCTCCATTCATCCATCGACATGCCCCCATCAGAATCTTTGTAAATATGCCACAAAAAACTATCCTTATCACCTGTGCCAACAGCACCGTGGGGAAAGATACCATTCAGCACCTGGAACACAAGCAACATAGCAACCTGAAGGCCGCAGTGTGAGCTTTTTGGGTATTCTGGCCAGCGCACGAACGGAGTATCCGGCCGCCAATGCTTGAGAGAAGAATGCCTGTCCAGTTTGTCCAGTGGCACCAAAAAGGGCGAAATTTATGCGGAGGTTGGTTGTTGATCGGTGTTGTATCAATCAACATAACATCATCATAGCTCCCCGTCCCCTGCTCCGATGGCACCTTCTGTGCCCAGCCTGGCGAAAACCTCCTTCCGGGTTTGCTTAAGATTAATAAATGTCTCCAGAAATTTATCCACCTGGGCTTCTTCTCCGGAGGCCTGTGCCTCTTTCAGCTTATTCTGACATTCTTTCAGCAGCTTATCTACTTTTCTGGCCTTGTAGTGCAGTAGGGCCCCATCCGCCACCTTCCTCAGATCACCGTCAAAACTCAGATCCGGGCGAATTTTGTTCCACATCGGGCTGGTATCGGGCGTCACCAACAGCTCCGCTACCAGGCTGCTCACCGCGCGATCACTATGGTTGAGATATTTATTGAGGTCAATGCGTTCTGTTTCATCAAATTCCTCAAAAACCTCCTGTTTCAGCGTCTCATAGCTGGCAGTTTCGAAGGTCAATCCTTCCAGTTCTCCCATCAGATAGTCCATCAGGAGAATGTGCTCCACATCAATGGGATTTCCCTCTTCGTCCTCCACTGGGGCATGAGGGTCTTCGGGAATGGCCTTGTCAAAGTGATTGACCATCACCCGGAGTAATTCTTTCTCCTGATGGGTGAGATCCAGCTGTCGGAACGGCATGAGGACGGGCGCCGGTGCCGAACGGTCACCGGGATCGAAGGGTGGAACCTGATTACCGCCATGTTCAGGTGGTACCACCAGCGGGGTTGGACCCTTTTCCCGTGCCCTTCTGGCTTCTTCACGCCGGGCTTCCTGTCGGACGATTTTTTCCCGGGCCTTTATTGCCTGATCTACTGCATGAGTCATCAGCTGCTCGGTTATGTCGAGCCGCTGCGCCAGCTGTTTGGTATACATTTGCCGCTCCACCAGATCGCTTTGCATGGCCAGCGTTTCGGCCAGGGCTTTGACTACTTCAGTCTGCACCTGCGGATCATTGGCATCGCGCCCCTCGGTGAGCGCCCGCATCTTAAAGTCTACAAACGAGAGTGCTTCGTTTTTAGCCGTCTCCCGGAACTTCGCAGCGCCGAATTCCCGCACATAGGAATCTGGATCGTGGTTGTCGGGCAGAATCAGCACCTCGGCCTTCATGCCTTCCTGAATCAGCAGGTCGATGCCCCGCAGGGCTGCTTTGATTCCGGCAGCATCGCCGTCGTAGATCATCAGCACATTTTGGGTAAAGCGCCGGATGAGCCGGATCTGCTCAATGGTGAGGGCCGTGCCCGAAGAAGCCACCACATTTGTGATCCCACTTTGGGCCAGCAGGATCACATCCATGTAGCCTTCTGTGAGGATACACAGATCCTGATTGCGCACCTCCTGCCGGGCCTGATGCAGCCCATAGAGCACCTTGCTCTTGTGGTAAATCTCCGACTCTGAGGAGTTGATGTACTTGGCTATGTCCTTCTTCTTGCCAAGAATCCGCCCTCCAAATCCAACGACCTTGCTCGATACATTGGTGATCGGAAACATGACCCGACCGCGGAAGCGATCGTACAAATTGCCGTTTTTTTCAGAGCGAGAAACGAGACTCAGCTCTTCCAGAAATTCTTCCTTGTACTGCCGGTCGGCCGCAGCGTTGGTGAGTGCCTGCCAGGCATCAGGCGCATAGCCCAACTGGAAAGTCTCAATCGTGCTGTCGAGCACGCCACGCTCCTTGAAGTAGCTCAGTCCAATTTTTTTCCCTTCCTCCGACTTCAGTAACTGTTCGTGAAACCATTTCGCTGCAAATTCATTCACGATGTACAAGCTCTCCCGCCGGTCGCGAGCCAGCTTCTGCTCCTCAGTTTCCTCTTCTTCCTCCAGCTCAATGCCGTATTTGTTTGCCAGATGCCTCAGCGCCTCCACATAGGTGAAGCCTTCCATTTCCATCAAAAAGTTGATGGCATTCCCGCCTTTGCCGGAAGAAAAATCCTTGTAAATGCCCTTTTGGGGGTTCACCGCAAAGGAGGGCGTCTTTTCATTGACAAAGGGCGAAAGCGCCCAGTGATTGGTTCCCCGCTTTTTCATCTGAACATAATCACCGATCACATCGAGAATATCGATGGCATGGTAGATCTGATCGACGATATGCTTGGGGATGCGTGCCATAAATGAAGGGGAGATGGAAACGAGTAAAGGTCAGGGTAGGAATAAAGATATAAAGGGTTTTGGGAAAATAGAATAGATTTTCTGGTTATCGCCAGGGCCGGAAGTGGGCCTCGTCGGCCAGGGCCAGCAATTCGCGATCGCCCTCGGAATCGCCATAGGCGATGATCCTCGCAGGGGTTGTGCCTTGCTGCTTCATCCAGGCTTTCAGGCGCTTCACTTTTTCAGGACCATGACAATTCGGCCCCTGTAATTGACCGGTAAAAACCCCACCACGAAAGGCTCCCTGCGAGGCCAGGAGCAGAATACCCATGTCTTCGGCCCAGGCCTTCACCCAACACGCCATCGAGGCTGTTACAATCACAAGCTGATGTCCCTGTTCGCGATGATGATTGATCGCCGACAGCCCACCGGGTCTGATCAGCGAAGGGATGATTTCTCCGCCAAAAGCACGGCCGGCATTGTGGAGTTCTTCGAGAGATTTTCCTTTGAGAAAAGCCGTGAGAAAAGCCTCTTTGGCCTGGGTGTTGGAAATCAGCCCTAGTCGGAATGCGATCAGCATTGGCAGGAGCGACATGAGCGTCACCCAAAAACGGGTTCTGCCGCTGACAAAGCGGCAGAACCTGAACATGGTATCATGTGTCGTGAGGGTCCCGTCAAAATCAAATACGGCGACGACCTCAGGCGCTCTGGTCGATGACTGAGGCTGCTTCTCCATTCATATTGAAGTTGGCCAGCTCTACAAATTGCACCACCCGTGTGTCAATTTCTTTGGCAGATAATCGCTGCAGACGCTCTGGACCGAATTTTTCCACACAGAAAGAAGCCATAGCACTGCCGAAAATGACGGCCCGTTTCAGGTTATCAAAGGTCAGGCTACCGCTCCGTGCCAGGTGTCCGATGAATCCCCCGGCGAAGGTATCTCCGGCTCCCGTCGGGTCAAAAACCTCCTCCAGCGGCAATCCCGGCGCAGAGAACACTTCTTGTTCATTAAACAGGAGAGCACCATGTTCGCCTTTTTTGATCACGGAGTATTTTGGCCCCATGGTCATGATCTTGTGAGCGGCTTTTTTGAGGGAATATTCTCCGGTAAGCTGTCGGGCTTCTTCGTCATTGATGATGAGCACGTCCACCATTTTCAGGGTTTCCTTCAGGGAGTCCAGGGCGATATCCATCCAGAAATTCATGGTATCCATGGCGATGATGGAAGGCCGCTTGTCAAGCCTGTTGATCACCTGTCGCTGCACATCGGGAGAGAGGTTGCCCAGCATGAGGTAGTCGCAATTCTGGTAAGAATCCGGCACCACGGGATCAAAGGTACCCAGGACATTGAGCTCCGTGACGAGGGTGTCGCGGGTGTTCATGTCGTTGTGATATTTCCCGGACCAGAAAAATGACTTTTCGTCTTTTTTGATCTGCACACCATCGAGGTCCACCTTATGGCGTTTCATGATATCGATATCCGATTCAGCGAAGTCGTAACCGATCACTGAAATGGCATTCACAGGCTGAAAAAAGTAAGAAGCTGCGAGAGAAATATAGGTGGCGGCACCTCCCAATACACGATCTGTTTTTCCAAATGGGGTCTCAATGGCGTCGTATGCCATTGACCCGACTACAACCAGACTCATAAATGATGGTGTTTTTTGTTTTGCTGGCAAAACAAGCGAAAACAGATGAGAATGTGAATTATTTGAGGTCTGGTCCAGGATGAAGGATAGAATAGATACAAAAGGTGATACCAAATGAAGGATGTCGCTTTTATTCAATTATTCAATTCCGATTTCACGCACCTTCATGACCAACATCAATCTTTTAACCAACTGACAAATGACTCTCACAAACGTAACCAACCAAGACCTTCTCGAATTGTATGGCACTGGCAACAAAGAGCAACACTGTAAGGTGACATTTCCATTACTGGGTGCTCATGGAACAAGCCAGACCGCAACTGTATATTTTGAATTGGAGCCTGGGGATCACCTGGGGATGCATCGTGACAGTGCGGAAGAACTTCTTGTAGTCCTGGAGGGAGAAGTGCAGGCCGAGGTTGGCGAAGAATCAGCAAAGGCTACTACCGGATCCATCATTCTCGTGCCCAAAATGGTCCCTCACAATGTGACAAACAACGGTAGTACTGTTGCGAGGGTACTGGGAGTGTTTGGTGGTGCCAACCACATTGAAACCCAATTTGACAATGGGTGGGAACCCGATGGAAACAGCGTTGTGAAAACGGAGGCACTGTTTCAGCAACGCTGATTTTATATTCGGAGCTGGTCTTCCGATTGAATTTTGCTACTTTTTTGGCATGAGCGTGCAGGTACATGAATATCAACCTGATCCTGTGTTGGCTCCCTTTGTCCTCTGGTATTGGGAAGGGACATTCAACACAGAAGACATCAGAGAGATGTCACAGCGAGTCATTCCCAACGGATATGTCGAGTTGATTATTCATTTGACGGACAATCACTGCCATTTACCTACTCAACATGGTTGGTCCATTTCGCCTGACTATACCATTATTGGTTTGTATTCTCAACCCTACGATGTTCAGTTTCCGCAGCGGGTCAATACCTTTGGCATCCGATTTAAACCAGAAGGAATATATCATCTCTTTGGTGTGCCCGCTGCGGCTTTCAAGGCAAACTACGAGGATATGGCGCTCGTTATGGACAAGGCGTTTCAGGAGTTTTGCCAAAAACTGAAGGAAGCTGAGCATACCCACGAAAGGATCAAACTCACGAATACGTACCTGCTCCAAATGCTTGGCAGGCAAAACGATTCCCCCAACTATGTTCACCATGCTGCAGAATTGATTCGAAGAACCAAGGGCAACATCCGAATAGAAGCCCTGGCCGAGGAAACCAATATCAGCCTAAGACAGCTTCAGCGGCAATTCAAATCCCAAATCGGTGTTTCTCCCAAGCACTACCTTCAAATGGCCAGAATGAATGAGGTACAACGACTTCTCACAGGTCTGAAAGAACTCTCCTTCACAGAGCTGGCCTATCACACCGGATATGCTGACCAGGCCCACTTCATCCGTGATTTCAAACGACTTACCGGTGAAAAGCCAACTATTTTCGTGCGGGAAAGCCAGCAATTTCTGGTGAATCCTACCCTCAAAGGCAGATGAGGATCTTTATCCCCCCTCACCTCACTACCACTCCTTCACTCAGCACCTCCAGGCCATTTTTGGCCACCACCAGGTATAGGCCCGGCTCCACGTCGAGGCTGAGCGGAAGGCGATGGCCCGACAACGCTGGCAAATCTACGCTTCGCACCAATCTACCCAGCTGATCGTAGATCGAGATCTTCCCGGCAGCGGGTTCGCCCCACTCGAGAGAAATGGTAAAGCTGCCTTCGCTGGGATTGGGATATATGCTCAGGGTACCGGTTTTCGTTGGTGGATTCAGCTCACTCGTGAGGTCATTGCCAAAGCAACTCACCCGCGGAATCTCCCCACCAGCCGTCC
>CAZLKP010000212.1:7233-8212 GCA_964560095.1 uncultured Bacteroidia bacterium | reverse complement strand
GGCAGGGTTGGTCGGATCCACAACAATTTGCGAGGTGGTGCCGTTGAAGTCGTTGAAGTTATAGTCAATGGTGGCCGTATCCTCAAAAGTGATCGGCAGATCGGGCTTGTTAGAGGAAACCGATTGGCAGGATGCCGAAAACGGGATCTTGACTTCGGTCGAACTCAGCTGCCAGTTGCCAGGCGTCGATTGCTTGCTCCAAAGTACGTTGAGTTGCACGGTGTCTGGAGGCGTAGCCCAAGAAAGCGTTTGCTTAATCTTTCCCGCTTCGGAAGAGTCCTGAGCACTGAAGGTGGCTCCACTTCCATTGTTGATCAGCAGAAAATCCACCGAATCCGTATTGGCGGACTCGATGATCACCTGCATGGTGGTGGCACCGGTATTTTCGATGGTAAGGAAAATGGCGGAGGCCACCTCAGCGGGAATTCCCAGGTGTTTGACCTCTCCTCCGCAATAAGGAGAGTTCTGAGCAGCACCGAAGAAAGGTGCTGACAGGACGAGTAGTGATAATAATAGTCTTTGCATGAACATAGAAGTTTGGATTGCCAGCTTATCCGAGGTCGGATAGCTAGATAGGGAACAAAAGAACAGATTAGCCTTGATAGAGAGGGGTCTTTGGTTTTTGGTTAATATCCATTCTTTTTCCCGGATCTATTAAACATCCCGGTACATCACAGCTACATCAAAGCAGGAATAGTTTCTCCGGCATCATCGCAGAAAAAGTGTGATTTCGTGATATGAAATATTTTATTTTATAAACAGTGCTGGGTGTTGTGTATCCGTATGTTATAGTCTGTCTAATGGAAAAGGTGCATTTATGCAGAACGCGATAGCAGATTGTATAGACATTGTAGGGTGTTTGCCTCGCCTAACTTGACGTTGACTGATTCTTCAAAAACGTACAAGTGGTCATTCTACCCGGACCCGGCGCCTGGAAAAGATCACTTCTCCGGCACCCGCCAGAACATCCTCGGCGAAG
>CAZLKP010000212.1:3427-7223 GCA_964560095.1 uncultured Bacteroidia bacterium | reverse complement strand
GGCACCCGCCGCAATGTTTCCAGCAAGAATCCCCAGAACTTCTGAACGGAACTGATTTGTACTTTTTCATCCGGAGAATGCGCTCCTCGAATATTGGGACCAAAAGAAATCATGTCCATCCCTGGATAATTGGTGCCCAGAATGCCACACTCCAGCCCGGCATGGCAGGCCGCAACTTTAGGTTCTTCCTTGAACAGCTTCCGGTAGAGATCCGCCATCATGGCGATGATGGGCGCAGATGGCTTGGGCGTCCAGCCGGGGTAGTCGCCACTGGTGTCAATGCTGGCCCCAATCAATCCGAATACGCTGCTGATCATCATTGCCAGATCCATTTTTTCGGTGTCAACCGAACTTCGGGTGAGGCACAGCACTTCGAACGAGCCGTCCTTCACCAGTACCCGGGCCAGATTGTTGGAGGTCTGTACCAGGCCCGGAATATCGGGGCTCAGGCGGTAAATACCATTGGGACATGCGTAAATGGCTCTCAGCAATCGATACTGGAAGCCAGCGGTCATGACATCTGAAGGGGCGCTTCCTTCTTTCCAGGTAATCTCCAGGTCTGGATCCGTGGTCTGGTATTCTGCCTTCAACACCTGTATCTGAGCCTTCACAAAGGATTTTGCCTCAGCCTTGGTGGCTTCCGCAACGGCTATTACAGCATGTGATTCTCTCGGAATGGCATTGCGCAATCCTCCCCCATCAACCCGATGTACCCGAATACCAAATTCTGTTTCCAGGCCCTGCAGAAGGCGGTTCATGAGTTTGTTGGCGTTGCCACGGCCTTTGTCGATGTCCATGCCTGAGTGGCCCCCTGAAAGTCCCCTCACGACCAGTTCGACACCAGTCATCCCGTTGGGACAAGGCTCCGGTTCATAGGTGCCGTGGGCAGAGACATCAATGCCTCCGGCGCAGCCAATGGTGAGTTCGTCGTCGTCTTCGGTATCGAGATTCAGCATGATGCTGCCATCTAGAAGGCCACCTTTGAGGCCCATGGCACCAGTCATGCCGGTTTCTTCATCAATGGTAAACAGTGCTTCAATGGCAGGGTGGGGAATATCGGTGGATGTCAAAATGGCCATGATTGCAGCGACCCCAATGCCATTGTCTGCTCCTAGTGTGGTGCCTTTGGCCTTCACCCAGTCTCCTTCCACAAACATGTTGATACCTTCTGTAGCAAAGTCAAAGCCGGTACCAGCATTTTGCTGGTGCACCATGTCAAGGTGGCTCTGCAATACCACCGTCTGACGGTTTTCCATGCCGACAGTAGCAGGCTTTTTGATGATGACATTGCCGGTTTCATCCACCTGGACAGGCAGGTTGAGGGATTTGCCAAAATCGATTATAAACTGAATGACACGTTCTTCCTGTTTGGAAGGGCGCGGCACAGCGTTGAGATCGGCAAAATGGGACCAGAGGGAATGCGGTTCCAGTACTTGAACAGCTTGAGACATGCGTGTAGGAAGTAATTTGTTTGACAGAAAAAGGAGAACCTAAAAGTCAATCTTGTAGTAGAACAAGGGCAAAATACCCAGATTGGGCACAGGGGTAATCAGAGACTCTGGGTTGTCCGGGGTAAATCTCAGGGTGAGGACATTGAAATTGTCAGTTGCATTCACGATGTCGAATGCCAGCTCATGTGTAACTGCGGGTCGGTTCCAGCGGATCGCCAGTTTGACATCCATCCGAAAGTAGCGGTCGAATTGAAGCGTGTTGACTGATTCATCTTCGAAGATCACCTCGCCGACCTCCAGAGAGCGCAGCGAATCGACTTCTCCGTACCAGCGACCACCGGCGGCGGTGAGATTGACACCGGTCATGACAGACATGCCATTGTTGAATTCGTATTCGTAGGCAGCCAGGGCATTTCCGGTATATTGGGCATTGAAGGTAGTGTTGCGCCAGACACCGTCACTTCCCTGATACTGTGCCTCAAACAGTGATCCGGTCATCAAAAAATAGAATCCATTGGCAAAAAATCGCTCCAGGGTAAGTTCCAGCCCGTAGTTTCGGCCGATGCCCGTGTTTTGCAATTTTTGTGGAAAGAACCTGGAAAATCCGCTGCCGGCATTCAGCAAAGAAAAGGCTGAGGTCTCCACTTCAACCGGAATGTTGTACAGGTGCTGATAATACACCTCTGCCCGAAATCGCATACCTTTGGAAAACACCCAGTCGTATCCCAGCACGGCATGGGCACTTTTACTGAGCCCCATATCCAGGTTTTGTTCCTGCGGGTCGCGCTCAGTCGTGGTGTTTCCGTAGTAGTAGATGTAAGGAGACTGAATCTGTGAATGCAGCCCCGCACCAAAGTTGAGGCTATGCCCGGGAGCCATGTTGTATCGGGCGCCGAGTCTGGGCTCAATCGGAGAGAAACTGTTGTCATTGATGCCCCAATACAGGCTGGTGAGACCCGCAGTCAGAATCAGTTTGTCCTGATAATTGTATTTATACTGGGCATAGGGCTGGACCAAGGGAGCCATGTCATCGCCATCCCATCGCACCGTCCAGGCACCGAGAGAATCATTCGCCTGAAACACTTGTCTGGCGCTGTCGAGGTAGCGCATGTCATAGAGATCCAGGTTGATCCCGGCTTGAAACGTATGCTGCTTGCCCAGTTTCTTTTTGAAATTGGCGAACACGCTGTATTTGTTTTCTGCAAACCGGTACCAAAGCACAGGTTTCAGCGAATCCAGCACAAAGCCTTGTTCACCAGACTGATTCAACTCGATGTGCCGGTAAATCTGATCGTGATTGGCCTGGATAGACTGGTGAGAAAAGGCCGCCCCTACTTTCATGAAGGTGGAGGAATTGATCGGATAGCTGTATGTGGCAGCCAGCACGGCTGTCTTGGACCCAAAATACTGGTCTCTGTCGGTATCGCTGGCATACAAATCTGGCTCATCTGGCGGTGCTATCTGGTCGCTGAGCACGATCGGAATCTGGCTCAGACCCCCTATGCCCCAAATCGCCAGGCTGGCTCCATTTTTCTGGGGCAGATTGATGCGAAAGGCACCATCTTGGTAATTTGGAATGGCATCAGAGCCAACATCAATATTCAGAAACTGAAACAACTGAAGGGTGGAGTACCGGTACATGCCTAGGTAGGAAGATCCTTTTTCCCGGTTGAGAGGTCCCTCTGCGGTTAGTTCAGTACCAAGAAAGCCCAATTGGCCGGTAAATTCATGGGTCTGGTTGTTGCCGTTTCGCATATTCAGATCAAAAACGCCTGCCAGGCCGTTGCCATAAATGGCTGGAAAAGCGCCTGTGAAGAAATCGGAGTTTCCCAGAAACTTGTTGTTCAGAATTGTGACTGGACCGCCTCCCGTACCTGGGATGGCGAAGTGGTTGGGGTTGGGAATATTCACTCCATCAAGGCGATACAAAACGCCTGCCGGCGAGTTGCCGCGAATCACGATGTCATTCCGGGAGTCATCAGCTCCCTGGACCCCGGCGTAGTTGGAGGCCATTCTGGCAGGCTCTCCGCGGCTTCCGGCGTACAAATTTGTCTCGATCACCGAAAACTCCCGGGCACTCACCGTAGACATTTCGTTGGAAGCTTCTCCATTTCGGCTGGCCCTGATCACGACTTCCTCAAGCTCAAATGGTGATTCCTGGATTTCGACGTTGAGAATGACTTCTTTCGCCGATGTGACTTCAATGTTGTCCAGCACGGCATCTTTATATCCCACAAATGTGATGGTGAACCGCTGGCGCCCCACCGGCACTTTTTCCAGTCTGAAAATTCCCTGTTCGTTGGTGTAGGCACCAATCGCCTGACCGGATGCATCAGTGGTGGTGA
>CAZLKP010000212.1:0-3417 GCA_964560095.1 uncultured Bacteroidia bacterium | reverse complement strand
TCCAGGGGGTATTGGGACTCGGTATCTACCACTTTCCCCCGGACAGTCTGTGTGAGGGGTTGGGCCACACCTGAGATCGTAAGCGTACAAAATAAAAGAGCAAAAAACAGATGTTTCATGAGTAGGGAGTTGGCTCAATCAGGGAAGGGTGAAACAATGGGCATTCACAAGACTGGATGCAAGATAGGGGGGATTCAATGAAATCCCATTCCCAAATAAACAGGAAATTCAGGAATGATACTGAGCTACCCTTTCCCCCAAACATGATTACTTCTGAGACACGACATCCAGTTTGGTTGAACGAAGGGAGTCGGAAAAATTCTGGCCGCCCTTGATCCCAAAATCGAGGGTCCGAATCGGGAAGGGAATGGTAATTCCGGCCTTTTTGTAAGCTGCGTGAATTGCTTTGATCGCTTCCGACTGCACATCAAAATATGGTCTCTGCTCCTCGTAAGGAATCCAGATATGGAGGCGAAAGGTTACAGATGAGTCTCCGAATTCCTCGAAAAACAGTTGCGGCTCTTTTTCGGGGAGCAGATTGTCCAACTTGTTGACGGCATCCAAAGTCACCTGTTGGACATGCTCCAGCTCTTCCCCATAAGAGACACCGACCTTCAGGACAATTCTTCTTGAACCTGTAGAGTAATTGAAGACGGGCTCCTGGAAGAGATACTTATTGGGCAAAATGAGATCCTGGCCATCAAATGTGCGAACAATGGCGTTCCGGATACCAATGTGTGACACCTGTCCAAAAAATCCTCCTGTTTCAACAATATCTCCTACTTTGATAGGCCGCCTAAAGGCAAGATACAAACCTGAGACAAGGTTCTGAGCTAAATCCTGGAAAGCAAAACTCAAAGCCAGACCGATAATACCAGCACCAGCCAGAAGCGAGGTCACCGCTTTGTTGAGGTGGAGTATATCCAGAGCGATGAATGTGCCAATCAGAATGATCAGGATCCGGATACTGTTGCCGATCCAGCTTTGTAAGGGTACAAGACTAGAAAATTTTCGGGTGATTTTGATAGGGAGCTTTCGGGCATACACGGCGAGGATGATGAACAGAATCATCACGATGAGGGCCAGCAAAAAATTCGGGATCATGACAATGCTGGATTCGATCCAGCCGTATACCTTATCGTATAGTTTTTGCCAAAGATTAAGAAAACGATCGTCCATATTAATAGATGAGAGGTAATTGATTGATATACAACAGTACGAGTAAAAACGCTAAATCTGGGCTGTTGTTCGGCTTTTATCATATTGAATGGCTAAGGCTTCCCTCAAGATTGATGGTTAGGTCTTGGCAAACATTCACCTCTATTCATTGAGCCTATACGGGCGTTTTATGTTGTGTCTCCGATTCTAATCATTCTTGTATGGGGTCAGTCTTAATTTTGATCAATCCCTACTTGCTTTTCGCTTGTCGCTTGTTCTTCTTAACCGCCATCGGAGGAAACAGCCTTCGCCACTGCAACCATGACAGAGGTTGGTTCAGAATCTGAAGGTGGGTCGGTCGAACAGCCTGAGTCGGATGGGATGATGTCCTTTTGTTCAGCGCCCTCAGACAAGAAATGAACTGTTTGCCGTGCTAATGCATAAAATCGCCTTCGAAGAATACGTACAATCCAATTCAGGATTCGTTTATCACGAAGACATCGTCCAATCACAACTTTCAGACGAGCGGGTAAATCAGATTGTACTCGGGCTCAGACCGGAAGCAGCCTGTTTCGAAAACGAAGATCCGGATCTGGAATGGACAAGGTCTGAACATGCTACCAAATATTGCGGATCAGTTTTATCCGCATGACCTTTTTGCCATCCGGGAAGGCGATCGGCTGATCATCCGATTCGGGACGGATGCACAGAATCCACAACCTGAACGTGAGTCCGTGGAATTCGACCTGAGTGGTGAGAAGCTTGACTTACTGTAGTTAACCTATGATCTGCAGGTGGTTCCTTCCTAAACTCCTTTTTTCATCTATACTTCGTAGCCCTGCAACACTTTGATGTAATTGGCGCGGGCATAAGCAGCCGGATCTTTCACGTGTTTACGACTCATGACCCCACGCATCTCCCTGAGGTCGTGAAACCCCCGCAGTTCCATCCAGTGCTCCAGCTCTTCCAGCCAACCGGATATGACACCGGGGCCGTGTTTCAAGAGTGCGGAAGTGGACATAGCTACATCAGCTCCTGCCAACAGATATTTGATCAGATCTCTGCCACTGTGAACGCCTGTTGTGGCCGCCAGTGAAACCGGGAGCTGTCCGTAGAGAATGCCGATCCACATCAATGGCAGACGTGCTTCTGAGGGATGGCTCAGCTCGAGAGAATTTTCCAAGTCGAGATGGTCAATGTCGATGTCGGGCTCGTAAAAGCGGTTGAACAGCACGAGGCCATCTGCCCCTGCATCGGAAAGTTTAGTGGCCATGTGCCCCATGGAAGTAAAGTAGGGACTCAGCTTGACAGCCACTGGTATATCTACCGATCGTTTGACGGTGGTCAATACATCCAGGTAGCGGGCTTCGATGGTTTCACCGGTTCGGCTGATGTCGGTCGGTACATAGAAAATGTTGAGTTCCAGAGCACTAGCTCCTGCCTCTTCAATCTCCTTGGCATACTCCGTCCAACCTTCGGGCGTAGTCCCGTTGAGGCTGCCGATGATGGGCATGTCGCATCGCTCGGATGCTTCCTGGATCAGTTCGAGGTAGGATGTCACTGTGACGGCGTAGGTTTCCATCTCAGGAAAGTAGGACAGAGCCTCACCAAAACTTTCAGTTCCTGCTTCCCAGAGATTGTGAATGTTGCGCAGCTCCATGTTAATCTGCTCCTCGAAAAGGGAAAACATCACTGCTGCACCAGCACCAGCATCCTCCATGCGCAGGAGGTTGTCCACGCTGCGGGCGAGGGGAGTGGCTGAAGCGACCAACGGGCTTTTGAGTCCCAAGCCTAAGTATTTTGCCTGAATATCGGGTTTCATGTTCGTTGATTTTGGGTAAAGAATGCAAGGTCTACATCACAGGCTGAAAGTCACTGGCCTTTTTGGTGGCCATTTCCTCATAGGTTTTCCATCGCTGGTTCACCATTTTCTGTGCCAGCTGGATCAACTCCTCTGCTTCTTCGGGGTTAGTGCGGGTCAGCATACGGTAGCGCAGCTCCCTGTATGCATAATCCTTCAGAGAGATTCGGGGTCTGGGCGAATCGAGTACAAAGGGATTGTACCCGGCTTTCTGGAGCTCAGGGTTGTATCGTAGCAATGGCCAGTAGCCGGATGCCACGGCCAGATCCTGCTGGGTCATGCCCTTCTTCATGTCGATGCCATGAGCAATACAATGGCTGTAGGCAAGTATCAGGGATGGGCCGGGATAGGCTTCTGCTTCACGCATAGCCAGCAGGGTTTGTTGTGGGTTCGCGCCC
>CAZLKP010000211.1:673-8217 GCA_964560095.1 uncultured Bacteroidia bacterium | reverse complement strand
ATATTGGGTGCTAGGTCTGTGGTATCGCCCATTGTCCTGATGCGATAATTCTTCATAGGACCCCCAACATCGCAAACCGTGGTGATCCCTGCTGCGAGATAGCGGCGCATGAAATCCCCACTACTATTCCAGACATCCCGGAGTTCCTGATTATACGAGCGGTAGGCTCGCAGGTCAAGCGCGTCGGGGCGGGTGTAAAGTCCTCCGCTTTGGAAAAAGTGAATGTGCCCATCCACCATGCCTGGGATAATGTATTGTCCTTGTCCGTCTAGATTCAGAACAGAAACAGGTAGGCCGGATTCATTGTGAGCATGGATAGTGACAATTTTTCCTCCATCAATCATGATGTCTGACAAGGGCATAACAGTACCCCGTTCTACATCCACAGGATAAACATTGGAAATTCGGAGCACTTGCGCCTGCACAAGGCAGGGAAGGAATATCAGAAGCAAAAGGCTGAAACATCTAGCCATAGCTGTCAATTTTTGATGCTGGTTGGCAACATCAAAAAGAAGACTTTTCTTCAGGGATCAAAAGGGAGAAGGGTAATTATCTTCGAACCATGACCCAGTCTGCTGGGCGGCGAGTCCCCAGCAAGGATTTCCAGAGAGAATCGCCGGACAATACCTCAGCCTGCACATTCATTAGGTCTTGCTTGCTAAACAATTGGTAATGAGGAAGAACAGATTCCATTTGTTTGTCTTCGCAATACTCTTCCCATTCATTTCGGGCTTTGTCCATCCTCCGTGCAGGTTCAAAAGGCGTTCCCAGGATATGAAGCTGTCCTTCAGGCCTGAGCAATGCTTTGCTCCGTTTTACAACCGAGGCCAGATCAGGCATCCATGGAAGAGCATGCATGATGATGATCAAATCGAAGGCCTGCTTGGGGAGCTGTCCCTGGAAAAATTCCTCCTGATAAAAGGAAAGCCGCTTATGGGAAAAGACCTTCTTCGCCTGAAAGATTTGTTCGGCATCCAGGTCAATACCTGTGACCGTAGATTCAGAACGCTGTACAAAGTAGTGACTGAGCCAGCCACATCCGCAGCCGACGTCCAGAATGGCAGGTTGGGCCGAAGGATGGTAGGCAATATGGCGAATCAGGGATGACGCCAGTTCTTTCTTCCTTTCCCACTCCTGCTGATGAAGGTTGTAAAAAAAGGTGTTCGGAAATTCTTCCACCTCAATGTCTTTCCAGTTGCGGTTGTCTTTCTTTCTCCAGGTATGAATGGCCTGGTAGAGTGGTGTTGAATGGAGATTTTGGCTGTGCGTCTGCCTGGTAGCGGAGCGCCTTTTTTCACCGGAAGCTCTTCTGGGAGTTTTCCTGGAGTTTTTAGATGATTGCGGGGTGTCCGTACTTAAGGCTTGGAGTTGGTCTGGTTCCCGGATTTGTACGTTGGAAGAAGGTCGAAACTTACTCACAGCAAGGAAATTGAAAGGTGGCACAAGACTCGGGGGAGGAGCAAATCGTCAGGTCTAAACTGTTTGGTTGTTTTTGTATGTGCATACCGGGCACTGGCACCGGGAGGGTTGTTGGATGGCAGAAACAATACAAAAATTCTTGCCCGGAATCCAGTAGAATTAGTTTTTTACAGTCAGATTCTGTTTCTCTCATATCAGTGATGATTCCCTCAAGGGCTGTAGGAGCAATAACCTCGGGCAACCATCTGTCGCAGGGGATGGAATCCTGAATAAACCAGGTTTGGTAAATGAGCAGAATTAGAACGGTAAAAACGCCAAGGATGATACTTGTGAACCCGATTGTGTAGGTGAGTTTTCGTACAAAAGGGGTATGCTTGATCATCCTGCGTAGCTGATTGTCAGCGTATTTCAATCGAATATAAACATAATCTGATCCTGAATGAATTCTAATTCAGGTATTTTTCAGAAAACCGAAAGAGAAGCTTGTACTGTAGGTATAGAATGAAGGGATGGCCTCCATTCTGGGAAGGGCTGAGAGCTGAAAAGACCGTCATCTCCGGGAGGTGCAATCGAATGCTGCTGAAATATCCAGCACCTTCGCTTCTCTTCCAGCGGACTTCGAATTGTTTTCTAATTCGGGAAATAGGCCTATATTGGCCAAAAATTCAGGTTCTGAGGAGATTAATTAATTTATATGTTCGACGTTTTCGACAAGATTGAGAGGAACATGGCCACAGATCTCGGCCAGTATTCCCATGTAGGGCATGGATACTTTGCCTATCCCAAACTGGAGGGAGAGATCGGTCCGAAGATGAAGTTCAAAGGAAAAGAAGTCTTGGTTTGGTCGCTTAATAGTTATCTCGGGCTGGCCAATCATCCGGAGATCAGAAAAGTGGATGCAGAAGCTGCTGCTGACTGGGGGTTAGCCTACCCGATGGGGTCCAGGGTTTTGACAGGAAACACAGATCACCACGAAGAATTTGAGTGTCAGGCTGCAGAATTTATGCAGAAAGAGGATGCTTTTCTGCTCAATTTCGGCTACCAGGGATGCCTGTCCATTGTTCATGCGCTTACTGATCGTAAGGATGTGATTGTTTACGATCAGCTTTCCCACGCTTGTATCATGGATGGGATGAGCATGAGTCTGGCCAAGCGCTTTGTTTTTGCCCACAATGACATGGAGCAGCTTGAAAACCGGCTGCAGCGCGCCAAGCGTATCACAGAACGCACAGGAGGCGGAATACTGATCATCACCGAAGGCGTATTTGGCATGAAAGGGGACCTCGGTCGCCTCGACATAATCGCTGAGCTGAAAGAAAAATACGGAGCCCGCCTCTTCGTGGATGATGCCCATGGCTTTGGTGTGATGGGGAAAACTGGAATTGGAACCGGAGAACACTTTGGCGTGCAGGATAAGATTGATGTTCTGTTCAATACCTTCGCCAAATCGATGGCTGGTTTTGGAGCGTTTGTCGCCGGAGAAAAAAAGGTGATTAGCTACCTTCGCTATAATATGAGAAGCCAGATATACGCCAAATCACTCTGTATGCCAATGGTGATCGGGGCCAAAAAGCGCCTTGACATGTTGCGTACTATGCCAGAGTTGCGAGGCAAGCTCTGGACAATTGTCAATAAACTGCAGGCTGGTCTCAAGGAAAGAGGCTTTGACATCGGAAATACTCAATCACCCGTCACGCCAGTTTATCTTACCGGTACACCCCAGGATGCAATGGCTGTGATCTATGACCTTCGCGAAAATCATAAGATTTTTGCGTCTGGTGTCGTTTATCCTGTGGTAGAGAAGGGTGTGATCATGCTTCGGCTGATCCCTACGGCTCACCATTCGGAAGAAGATGTAGACTACTCCCTGAAAGTGTTTGAGAAGGTTCGTGCAAACATCCAAACAGGTGCGTATAAAAACTTACCTCAATCTATCATGCTTTAACGGGTGATTTTTTGCGGTATGTACTATTTTATTATATTGAGTACACGAACCCAACATTGTCTAAAATGGAAAAGTACAACAAGCTGAAAGAACTCATCATTGCAATCGAGGAAGATTTTGCAAAGTTCTACGACAAAGGAAACAAAGCAGCTGGAACGCGCGCGCGAAAAGCGATGCAGGACGTGAAGGTGTTTGCTCAGGATATCCGTAAGGAAATCCAGGAAGCCAAAAACACCTGATAAGCCGGCTGTCTTTTGCACACCAAAAAAGCTGCTCTCATTGAGCAGCTTTTTTGGTGTGCTTCTCTCAAGCCCCCTCTATTCACTTCTGGAAAAATTGTGCTTCCCAGGCCCTGCTAATATGGATCATAAGATCTGTTGAAGCCGAAACCAAGGGGAGTCGCACATGTCGCTGACAAATCCCCTGTATTTCCATGCCTGCTTTTACGCCGGCCGGGTTGCCTTCGACAAAGTGCAGGTTCATCAGCTCCAGTAGCTGGTAATGGACAGATCGAGCCGCCGCCATCTGGCCGTCTAGCCCAAGTCTGACCATTCTGGCAAAAGGCTCCGGAAATGAATTGGCTGCCACAGATATTACACCTGAGCCTCCAAGAGCAATTAGGGGGAGTGCCAGAGCATCATCCCCGGAAACCAGCACAAAACCTTCGGGCTTGTCACGAAGAATACGCATACACTGATCCAGGTCTCCGGAGGCCTCCTTGATCGCCATGATCTTCGGGTGGCTGGCCAGCCTCAGAGTTGTGTCTGCACTGATATTAGACGCGGTACGACCAGGCACATTGTACAGAATCAGGGGAAGATCACTAGCCTCGGCCAAGGCGGTGTAATGTTGGAAGATACCTTCTTGGGTAGGTTTATTGTAATATGGACTCACCGACAGGATGGCTGAAAAATCTTCAGCAGAAACAGCCTGAACCTGCCTGATAATGTCTGCGGTGTTGTTTCCACCAAGGCCCAATACCACCGGCAGACGGCCATGGTTGACTTCCAGGATCCTACGGATCACAGCGGCTCGTTCATCGGTAGATAAGGTGGCTGCTTCGGCAGTAGTTCCCATGACCACGAGGTATTCAGCCTGGCCCTTGATAATGTGTTCTACAACCTGATCAATGGCAGGGAAGTCCACATTTCTCTGCGAATCGAATGGGGTAATCATGGCGACCCCTGTACCTCTGATCCAATCGCTCATCTGGCTACTTTCACCTGGGCTTTTTGCCCATTGTCAATCATGTTGAGAAAATAATCAAACTTTTTGATGAGTTCTTTGAGGCCGTTGTCTTCGTTGTGATGGACCATGAGCTCATAACAGCTTTCTAGTCCTTCCCGATGCATGCCCGTTCGGGTGCGAGCTTTGGCCATTGAGCAAACATATTTGGAGGTCATTCTGGGTGAGATGTCGAGATCAATCAGGATATCCAGTTCGTAGTTCCTGATCTGGCTTTCGATGGCGGGGGTAGGGTAGTCCAGCCAGTTGAGTTTTGTTGGGTTGATAAACACAGACTCATCTCCCGGAGCGGCCCAGGATGGCTCAGATTTTTTGTTGAAGCTGATTTCGATCAGCAATACCCGCTTATTTCGCTTCTTTAATGAGGAAAGATAGTTTTTCACCAGAAGGGTGTCTTCGGTGCTCAATGTATCCACATTCACAATGACGCCAATGAATCTGGCAGATTCCATATCGACAAAGTCTCTGGAGAACTCTTTTGTTCGGTCCAGACTTTTAATTCGCCTTCGGCTGAATTTTTCCTTCAAATCACTGAGCCACTCCATCGATCATGTTGGTAAATTCCTGTTCTGTCAAAACCGTTACTCCCAAATTTTCCGCTTTTTGAATTTTGGAAGGACCGGCGCTTTGGCCCATGAGGAGATAGGTTGTTTTGCTTGATACGGAGCTTTTTATCTCCCCTCCCAGGCTTTCGATGTGGGTTTTTAGTTGGTCTCTGCTGTAGTCTATAAAAACTCCGGAAATTACGAAACTTTTTCCACTCAAAAGCTCAGAGTTGGTGGTTTTTTCTGTCAGTTCAAGCTTCAGTCCTGCCGATTCAAGCCGTTGGATCCATATTTGGTGCTCAGGGTTAGCAAAGAAATCGACCAGGCTTTGGGCAATTCGTTCTCCCACATCCGGCACGGAAAGGAGGGATTCCACATCGGCTTCCATGATCGCTGAGAGGGTTCGGAAATGACGGGCCAGTTTTTTGGCTACGGTTTCCCCTACAAATCGGATACCCAGACCAAAAAGTACCCTGGGAAAGGGGATTTTTTTGCTGGCCTCTATGCCTTCAATGAGATTTTTAGCTGATAATTCAGCAAAACGCTCCAGATTGACGACCTGGTCGTAGGTCAGGTCATACAAGTCGGCATAGTTTCGAATCAAGCCTTCATCTACTAGTTGATGAACAATTTCCGTACCCATGCCATCAATATCCAAGGCTCTTCTAGAGGCAAAATGAATGATTCGGCCTTTGATCTGAGGGGGACAGCCATCCACATTCCTACAGTAATGATTGGCATCCCCTCCTTCCCGCACCAGTGTTGTCCCACAATCCGGGCATACCTCAGGAAATACCACTGGTTGGGTGGCTTCGGAACGATTTTCTAGGATTACCCGGGTGATTTTGGGAATGATTTCCCCCCCCTTTTCGACTGCTACTGTATCACCTTCGTACAACCCCAGACGTTCGATTTCATCGGCATTGTGGATAGAAGCGCGTTTTACTGTGGTGCCAGCCAGCAGCACCGGCTCTAGATTGGCGACAGGGGTGACCTTGCCTGTGCGACCAACCTGGTAGCTCACCGAGGTAAGCCGCGTCAAGGCTTCTTCGGCCTTGTATTTGTAGGCAATCGCCCATCGCGGAGCTTTGGCTGTGGTGCCCAGTTCGTCTCTGAGCTGGAGCTCATTGACTTTGATGACGATCCCATCAATTTCGTAATTGAGTGTCTTTCGTTTTTCTTCCCAGTCGTTGAGGTAGGTGATGGCCTCCTCAAGGTCGTTGGCCACTGCCCCAGCGCCGCTGGTCTTAAATCCCCATTCTGAGAGCAATTCAATGGCCTCCTTGTCAGAGGCTACACCTTTTCCCTCCATATCCAGGTAGTAGGCAAAAAAGACCAGGTCACGACTGGCCACGACAGAGGAATCCTGCATTTTAAGGGTGCCTGCTGTGGTGTTTCTCGGATTGGCCAGCAATGCGCGCCCTTCTTTTTCTCGTTGCTGATTAAGCCTGGCAAATGAAGGTAGTGGCATAATTACCTCTCCTCTCACTTCGATGCGTTCAGGCCAGCCTTTCCCGCGTAGTGCGAGGGGGACAGACCCGATGGTTCTGACATTATTGGTGATGTCGTCTCCCTGCACGCCGTTTCCTCGTGTGACCCCCCTGATCAGTCGGCCATTTTCGTAGTGGAGGGACAGGGAGACCCCATCAAACTTGTGCTCGAGGATGTAGGTGTAGGAATTGCCGCCGACACCCTCCCGCACTTGGCGGTCAAAATCAGCGATTTCTCCCTGAGAATAGGAGTTGGTGAGGCTCAGCATAGGCCTGAGGTGGGTAAAGGTCGGAAATTCCTTGGTGATAGCCCCGCCTACCCGCAGGGTCGGAGAGTCATCCTGTCGAAATTCAGGATACTGTTTTTCTAGCTCCCCCAGTTGTTGGAGTTTTTGGTCAAATTCCTGATCCGAAATGGTCGGCTCGGCGAGCACATAGTATCTGTAATTGTGCTCTTTGAGCTCCTGGGTAAGCGAAAGAATGTGTTCTTTGGGAGACATGAGGGGATGGAAGGTTGCTGGGGTGATGAGAAAGGGTACTGCCACATCCAGGCAAAGATCCGACCAGACAAGAACTGGCTGGCGAACAGCTAGATTACCGACTTTCAGGGCTAGCGTTTGATCAAGTCAGAGACAAAGATGAATTCTTCCATGGCTTTATTGCCGGAGTACAAAATTTCTTTGTTCGTGCCTTCCCATTCTTTGAATCCGTGGTGGAGGAACATGATTTTATGGCCAATATTCATGACACTATTCATGTCATGAGAAACGACAATGGTGGTCATATTGAACTCATCGGTAAGTTGCTGGATGAGCTTATCAATCACAGATGCTGTAAGTGGATCGAGCCCGGAGTTGGGTTCATCGACAAACAGGTATTTGGGATTCATGGCAATAGCCC
>CAZLKP010000211.1:0-663 GCA_964560095.1 uncultured Bacteroidia bacterium | reverse complement strand
CCCGGGCGATCCCGACCCGCTTTTTCATGCCTCCTGAGATTTCTGAAGGATAGAGATCATTGGAGCCAACGAGATTGACACGGTCAAGGCAATCATTCACCCGGTCGCGAATGTCAGCCAGTTTCTCTTGGGTAAACATCTTGATCGGGAAGCCGACATTTTCCTCTACAGTCATGGAGTCAAACAAAGCGGAGCTTTGAAAGAGCATGCCGATATTTTTTCTCAGCTCTTTGACGCGTTTGGTATCGGCTTCATGAAAGTTTTCGCCGTTGTACAGCACCTCCCCGGCATCTGGGGTTATGAGACCGACGATGGATTTCATCATGACAGACTTTCCGCTACCGGAGGCACCGATGATCATATTGATTTTCCCGGGTTCGAAATGAAAGTCAATGCCTTTGAGCACTTCTTTATCGCCAAAGGCTTTTCTGAGATTTCGAACCACGATCCCTGTTACATCATCCATATTCACGGCCGTTTCACAATCGCTGACAAGATAATTCCGCAAGGGAGAACATCCAACACAGGCGTTTCTCACTTAGGAGGATTTGTTTTAAGTTCGCCCTTGAATCAACTATTTGATCAATTGTTTTTCCACCTTCATGGCACGTATTCTTACCGGCATTCAGGCCACAGGTATGCCCCATCTTGGCAATCTTCTTG